>JAOUET010000221.1 GCA_029858605.1 Coriobacteriia bacterium
GCCCAACGCCTGACGCAGCAATCGCTTCCCTTCTCGGTGTGCCCATTGGCCGCAAACCTCTCCCCTCGCGAGCCAACAAAGGGTATAAGGGTAGAGGCGAGATATGGTCGCACGCGCGACCGCGTCGGTCGCATGGGTTCGGGATCGGGGGATGAGCATGACGGTGCGCAGAAACTCTGGACCGAAGGGCGACGACTCGGCACCTGCCGACTCCGTAGTCGGCGCAGTCGACGACGATCAGGGTGACCTCGCAGAACGCGCCGCAGACTACGCTTCCGAGTTGTACGCAGACCAAGAACACGAGTCCCGCCGACGACGCTTCGAGCGCGCCGTCCAGGAGGCGGGGAAGTAGTTTCCGACCGGCCGCGCTCGCAGCAAGTGTCCGTCGGCGCCTATCGCAGACGCTCGGCTTTCTCTTCGTCCACGGCACGAACGTAGTCGAGCACCAGTTGCCCGGCGATACGAACGTTCTCCCGCGTCAAGCGCTCCGCAGTGTCCTTCCCCGTGTGATATGCCGGATCCTCGCGCCACGCCACGCACGCCGCCGGAATCCCGACCAGCTCGTACGGTTCGTGATCGCTGAGTCCTGTCGGGTAGCTGTCCAGCTTGAACGACGCCTCGACCCCACGTTCGCGAGCGAAGTCCAATACGTCGTCCGAAAGCGTCTGGGGTCCTCGGCGCATCGTCCTAACGTTGAAGGACGACCCGTAGCCGATCATGTCGACCGAGAACATGGCGACCGTCGAATCCCGCTCGCTCGAACTCGTCGCCAGAACTCGGAAGCGGGACCCGTAGTGATGGTGGTCCGGATCGCTGTCGACCATCTCTTCCGAGCCGAAGGCGACGAACTCCACCGTCGCCCAAACCTCTTCGTCCACCAGCGCCTCGGCGATGGCGAGCATCGCGGCCACACCGCTCGCGTTGTCGTTCGCCCCCGGAGACGGAGCCTTTGAGTCCATGTGAGCGCCAACGACTATCCGCGCGTCGCCGACCCCCTTCTTCGTTGCGACCACATTGCGGCTCTCGCGCCCGTTCGGCAGAACGAAAGTCTCGGTATTCGGCAGGTAGCCGCAGATCTTGAGCTGTGCAGCGATATACTGCGCCGCCTCGCGCTCCTGATCGCTCCCCGCCTGGCGCACGCCGATCTCCGATAGCCTGCGCACGTGTGCTAGTGCGGCATCCACGTCGAGATCGCTGCCAAGAGCCGGCTTTGTGCTGGCGGCCTTCTTCGAGACAGGGGCCGCCGCGAGAACGTCCGTTCGGCCAGCCGAATCCACGACCGCGGCCGATGTCGCCTCTGCCGTGGCAAACTCGCCGCGCAGCTCGGCGGTTCTCGCCTGCGGCCCATCCGCCGAACAGCCCGCCATCAGCGCGATAGCGACGGCGACGGCGGCAACCGTGGGGGCTGCGTATCTCCCGCGCGGGTGGGTCATTCGAGACCCTTGCTTGCCCAAGACCAGACTCCCTCGCCTAGACCACAGCGAACGCGTCGAACAGCTTGTCCGCCACATCGTGGATCGCTCCCGAGTCCTCGATGTTGCGCACGAGAGCTGCGGGAATCTCCTTCACGCCTAGATGCACGCCGAGCAGTGCCCCCGTCAGCGCACCGGTGGTGTCGCTGTCGCCCGTGATGTTCACCGCGGCCAGCGTGCCCTCTTCCCAGTCTTCGGGATAGGACATGGCGCACAGCAGAGCGATGCCGAGCGCTTCTTCGGCGATCCAGCCTTCCCCGATCATTCGGATCGCTTCCACCGGATGCACGTCGGAGATGTAGAGCTCGACGGCCAGATCCACCGCGTCCAACGTCTCTTCGTAGCCCTCCCAACCCAGGAGCAGCTCGCGAGCCTCGGCGACCGCTTCGGGCACGGGCGAACCGCGCAACAGACGCGCGATCACGTCCGCGTAGAAACCCGCGGCGACGTAGCCGCTCGGGTGGCCGTGAGTGATGGCCGCAACCTCCGCGGCGATCTCGAAGGCCCTTTCTGGTTCCGCCGCCAGACCGATAGGGGCAACGCGCATGATGCCGCCCGAGCCCTTGCGATCGTTGATCGGGTCGTCGATGGTGCCCATGCGCCCCGAACGCAGAGACGCAAGGCAAGTCTGGCCCGGGCGACGCGCCTGGCCCGGTTCGTCTTGCGAGCCCCGCCAAGCCAGGTATCGCTCGTAGGCGCAGTCCACCTTCGTGTCGATCCCCGACGCGCGCCACTCGGCAAGCGAATCTAGCAGTGCCGTGGCGGTTGCGAACATCATCTGCGTGTCGTCCGTGTAGCTGCCGGGCGGGAAGCTGCATGCCGAAGTGGTCCACGGCAAGAACCCTCGCACGCCGTCGGGGCCCACCTCGCGGATTATCTGCAGCCGCGACATGAACTCGACGGGCGCGCCGAGCGCGTCTCCCACGGCGTGGCCAACGAGGCAACCCCTGTAAAGATTCCGCTCCACCCACACGTTCCCTATCTTCCGAGAGCCGCTACGATGAGCGTAGCGCACCGCACACAGAGCGGCGAGAATACTGTGTGTGACTCGCACACCCGACTCTTGAGGCCCCCTGGAACCGGATGCAGCGCGACACTCGCATAGCACGCGTCGTCGCGGCGCGCTTCCTGTCACGAGCGGGAAGCGAGGCTGCGTTCTTCGTTGGCGTCTGGGGCAAGGCCGCGTTCGTCATGGGCGCCGGTCCTCAGGCGCTGGCGGCGATAATGTTCGCGCTCTCCGCCGCTTCCATCCTCGGAACGGCGGCCGCAGGCATCCTCGTGGACCGATATGGCCCCCGTCGCGTCATCGTCGCGGCCGAGAT
>JAOUET010000222.1 GCA_029858605.1 Coriobacteriia bacterium
GATTCGCACCGGTGGCCGCCGAACCCGAAGCGCCGCGCGCCGAACCCGTATCGCTCGGTGCATGGCTCGATGCTGCCTCGTCCTCGCCGGCAGCGACTCCCCCCGCAACGCCTCTCGCGCATGCCGGGGAAGACCCGGGGCGCGGCGTACTCGAAGACGTCTCCGCCGGAGCTCGCTATATCTGGGAGATGCCGCTCCTGCGCGATCTGCTCGCACTATGGGCGTTCGCGGCGCTCGGGCTGGGCGCCTCGATGACACTCTCCTACGGCCTTGCTCTCGAACGCTACGACGCGGGCGCCTACGGCCTTGCGTTGCTGGACGGCGCCATCACGCTGGGGCTCCTGGCGGGGACGCTGCTCGTGGGAAGGAGCGATCCGGAGCGCTCCGGCGTCAAGGTGCTCGGAGGATTGACCGCCTTCGCATTGCTCTTTGGCACGACTGCGGCGGCACCCACCATATGGGTCGCCGCACCGCTCTTCTTCCTGGGCGGGATCGCGAACATGTGGTTCCTCGTGCCGAGCATCACGCTGGTCCAGCGCATCAGCAGGGACGACCTGCGCGGGCGCGTGCTCGCTGCGCGTACCACGATCGCTCGCATGGCAAGTGCGGCCAGCATCGTCGCGGCAGGCGTCGCAGTTCAGAACTTCGGGATTCCCGCGTCTATCCTCGTGGTCGCACTGTTGGTGCTCGCGGCGGCCGCTTGGGGGTGGACGCGCGCGAGCCTCAGAAGCGTCTAGGCCGCCTAGCAGACCAGAAGGCGATCCCCTCGCAACGGTAGATCTGTTGGCCACGTGGCGATCACGTGTGCCTTCTCCGTCTCGTCGGCGGTGTAGAAGTGGCTGCCGTTGTGCACGTTGCAGAACCGGTAGACGGGCTTCTTGCCCGGCGTCCCGGGCGGGGGGTGGTCGAGACCCTATTCGTGGGTCCGACGCACTGATAGATACTCGGCCACGCCGGTCACCACGCTGAAGTGGTATGTGGACCATTCACGGACGACGCTGAGCAGGCCGCCACGGACATGGACGAGTGGCTTGCGCGCGAGACTGCTCACTGCGACTGCGCGGCATGATTTCGCGGAATTCCTCTCCGCTAGGCCAGCACGGCGTCGGATCGTGGCCCAGGAAGCAGGAAGACGTGCCGCCGGAAAAGCACGTCTACCTGGTGTTATCTATGGTGGAGACGATGGGGCTCGAACCCACGACCTCAGGCTTGCAAAGCCCGCGCTCTCCCAACTGAGCTACGTCCCCGTGCGCGGGAGAGTATAGCATCGTGAGCCCACGTCACCAGCCTGCGCACCGACTCTCACCGGCGCACAGGCAACCGAGAGGCCGCCCCGCCGATACTCGGCCGGGCGGCCTCTCGGGCCCTAGCGCTTCGACCCTAGTGGCCGAGCCAGAAGGCGGTGCCCTCGTAGGTGTAGATGTGCGGCCACTTCGAGATCACGGTGTTCTTCTCAGCCTCGGACGTGGTGTAGAAGTGAGTACCGGTCTCCTTGTTCAGGAAGCGGTGAACCGGCGTCTTGTCGGGCGCCGCAGCCGCGGAGACCTTGTAGGCCTGGCCTTCGTAGGTGAAGTCCTTGCGCGTCGCAATCACGTGGTCGCGCTCCGTCGAGCTCGAGGTGAAGAAGTGCACGCGCTTGAACCGGTTGTAGAAGCGGTACAGCGGTTGCGTGTTCTTGTTGGGGTCGACGACGTAGGCGATCCCCTCGTAGAGGTACTGCCTCGGAAGGTTCGCGATCACGCTGTCGCGCTCCTGGACATCCGAGGTGTAGAAGTGAGCCCCGGTGTCCGGGTTGTAGAAGCGGTAGACAGGGATCGGGTTGCCGCGTGAGGCGACGGTCACCGTCACGTGCGCCGTCGCGCTCCCGCCCTTGCCGTCGCTCACCTGGTAGGAGAAGACGTCGACGCCTACGAATCCGGTATTCGGGACGTAGGTCAAGTCCGGGGCAGTGCCCAGGAGCGTCCCGCTCGCGGGAGGCGACGCCTGCAGCCAGGTAAGCTCGTCGACATCCGGGTCGCTTGCAGAGAGCGTGACGGCCACTGGGGCGTTGGCCGCCGTCGAAGCGCTCACGTCGGATGTGGTTGGCGGGTGGTTCGGAACGGAAACCACGATCGTGATCGTCCGAGAATGAGAGAGCACACCATCACTTGCGGTGAATGTGATCGTGTGTGAGCCGACCTGGGCGAACGACGGCGTCCAAGCGAACACACCGCTCATCTCGTCCAGCCCAGCTCCTTCTGGAAGACCGAGGGCACTGTATGTGATCGGCTGCCCCTCCGAAGCGATCGCCAGGAGCGTGAACTCCAGCGTCTCCCCAGGCGCAACGGTCCTGTCGTCGACGGGCTGCAGCACAGGCGACTGACCGACGTTCGGAAGCTGGACATCAAGGTGCAGGCTTGAGATCTCGCTCCGGTTGCCGTGAATGTCGACCGCATAGGCGTAGAGAGTGTGTGCGCCCTCGGGCACGAATAGCGGGCCGACGTACAGACTCCAGTTGTTGCCACCCAGGAACTGCGGGACCCGACCGGGAAGGAGCGGACCCTCCACTCGAATGGGCAGTTCGATCCCGTCGCCCACCCCGTCGCTCGAGTCCCACCTGAAGTAGACAGCGGCCGTCTCATCGGCCGAAGCCGACACCTTCGGGCGCAGGCGGAAGATACCGTCCCCATCGGGTTCGACGGAAGTCGTGAGCTCCAGGCTCGGCGCGACAGCGTCGGGGGTGGTGTCCACATCGAACCACTCACTGCGTGCTGCCTCGGCATTCGCCTGCTCGTCTTCCGAGTAGAAGAAG
>JAOUET010000223.1 GCA_029858605.1 Coriobacteriia bacterium
GACACGAGCTCCGGCCGGTTGCGCCGGATGTCCAGCGCTGCGAGGATCTCCCACGCCACGAGGACCTCGTCCACGGGGTCCGCAGTGAGGGAAACGCGCAGCGTGTCACCGATTCCTTCGGCAAGAAGCACACCGAGTCCGACAGCAGACTTGACGGTTCCGGAACGCGTCGTCCCTGCCTCGGTCACGCCGATGTGCAGCGGGTATGGGACCTTGTCGGCCAGCGCACGGTAGGCCTCGATAGTGCTCGAAACGCTCGAAGCCTTGGCGGACACCACGATGTCTGCGAAGCCACGGCCCTCGAAGTGTTCGCAGAAGGCCGTCGCACTGGCGACGAGCTTGTCCGGAAGGGCCCAGTCGAGGTCGCGGTACTCGTCGGCCAGGGAACCCGCGTTCACGCCGATACGTATCGGGATGCCGGCCTCACCCGCTGCGTCGATTACGGCGTCCACGCGCGACATGTCGCCGATGTTGCCCGGGTTGACGCGGAGCTTCGCGGCTCCCCTGCGTGCCGCTTCCACAGCCAGAGTGTGGTCGAAGTGCACGTCGGCGACGACAGGGATCGGCGAGTCCGTCGCAATCTCCTCGAAAGCATCCAGGGCCTCGCGTCGAGGTATCGCAACGCGCACGATCTCGCACCCCGCGTCCACGAGTTCCCCGATCTGCGCGAGTGTCGCGGCGGCGTCGGTCGTGGCAGTGTTGGTCATGGACTGGACGGCAATCGGTGCGCCGCCCCCGATGGCGACGCCCCCCACCACGACGGGCCGGCTCTCCCGCCTCGGTTGCACGGCGGTCCCTCCTCGGCTCTAGGCGTTCACGACGAAACGCATCACGTCAACATACATGATGTAGCTGATGAGCGAGAACAGCAGAAGGGCGCCGGCCAGGCTGAGCCCGATGGCTACCTGGCGATCGAGCGGGCGTCCGCGGACCTTCTCGACGAGTTCGAGGACGATCTTGCCGCCGTCCAGCGGCGGTATCGGCAGCACGTTCATGATGCCGAGGGTGAGCGACAGAAACGCTATGAACCACGCGTAGTTGAGCGGACCCGCCTCGACCTCTTCGGCAGCCATGACGCTGATGCCGATGACGCTTGTGGCGTTGCCTGCGACTTGCGTGAAGGTCTTTGGGTTGAACAGGCTGATAATGGCCTCGAAGACCACGCGGACCCATGTGAAGCTCTCCTTGAAGGCTTCCCAGACGCCAAGGTCCACCTCGCGTAGACCCGACTGCACGCCCAGGTAGGCACTTCCGTCCTCGGACTCGCCTAGTCCGACGGTGGTGCTGCCGACCTTTCCGTTGTGCTCGTATTCGACTACGACGATGTCGCCCGGGTCGTGCAGAAGGATTCCGGTGGCCAGCTCGTACCAGTCGGCGACCTCTTTGCCGTCGAAGGCCGTGATCGTATCCCCCGGCTGGATGCCCGCCTGCTGTGCAGCGCCACCCTCGGCCACCGCGTCGAGCGTCAGGGATTGTTCGTAGAAGTTCCACCCGCTCAAGACGATCGTGAACACGAGTACTGCCGCAGCCAGATTGACCGCGACGCCCATCGCGAGCACGACGATGCGCTTCCACGTGGGCGCACCGCGATAGGTGATCGAGCGGGCACGTGCGAGGAGTGCTTCGTCGGACTCACCCTCGTTGCGAGCCATGGCGGGCTCGTACGAGACTTTGTCGTCCTTGGACGCGGCTATCGCACCCCAGTCGGACAGCGTGAACAGCAACGCGGACGCTCGGTTCGTGTCGACGCCAAGGATCGCGGAAAGTCCCGTCGTGTCGATACGGTCCTGTGAGAGTGCCGCAGCGAGGGCGGGGCCGAGCAGTTCATCTTCCGGGCCGGGTTCCATGCCCGCGATTCGCACGTATCCCCCGAAAGGTACTGCAGTTACGCCGAAGGCGGTTGACTTCGTGTGGACCCGGAGTGCCGGCCCTGGCAGACCGATCATGAATTCGTGGACCTTGATTCCGAACGCGCGCGCGGCCAAGAAGTGGCCACCCTCGTGGATGACCACGAGGATCGAGAAAGTCACCACTCCCCAGAAGATGATCTCTATGAGGCTTGCAGTCGTCACTGGGTGCATATCTTCCCAACTGTTGCTCGCGACAACGATTTCGGGCGCATGTGTCCCGCGAGCAAAGCTCGAGCCACCGCTACGAGGCCTTCGCCAGTAGACTGCGGGCCATCTCGCGTGCTTCCGCGTCGGCGTGCTCGATCTGCTCGATCGACTCGAGCGGACGAGTGTCGTGGGCCTCCATCACGGCTGCTACAGTCCTCTCGATGTCCAGGAAGCCGCACCGTCCCTCGAGGAAGGCCGCGACGGCGATCTCGTTGGCGGCGTTCATGGCGGCTGGCATCGACCCGCCTTCCCGGCCTGCGCTCAGCGCGAGACCCAGGCAACCGAACGTGTCGAGGTCGGGCGCTTCGAAATGGAGTCCGGCCAGCGTCGTGAAGTCGACGGGTGTCACCGGCGCGCCCCAGCGCTCGGGGTGGCTGAACGCGTATTGGATCGGTATGCGCATGTCGGTGGCTCCAAGATGCGCCTTCACGGAGCCATCAGCGAACTCCACCATCGAGTGGACGCAGGACTCAGGGTGTATCACGATTTTGATTCGTTCGTACGCGACGCCAAAGAGGTGGTGTGCCTCGATGGCCTCGAGGCCCTTGTTCATGAGGGTTGCCGAATCGATCGTGATCTTCGGGCCCATCGACCAGGTCGGGTGCGCCAGCGCGTCCGCACTGCTGACCTGGGCAAGTTCCGCTCTGGATCGGCCGCG
>JAOUET010000224.1 GCA_029858605.1 Coriobacteriia bacterium
CGTGGAGATGATGCGCTCCGCCTGCTCGAGCTTGAACGAGGCCGGCGGCAAGCCCAACCGTTCGCCGAACCCGACGACCGAGACCGCCAGAAGCGTCGCCGACGCTGCGCGCATCACCGCGACCGGCCCGGAGTCACGCCGTGCCAGGGCAACGCACCCGGCCCCGATGACGGTGAATGCCACCGTCGCGAGCAGGCCGCGATAGTCTGGGAAGCTTCCTGTGAACGACTGCCGAAGACTCGGCGCGACGAATACGCTGGCGATGGAAAGCACGACGAGCGCCGCAGATGCCATCAGGATGCGCGAGCGACGCAGCACCGCCCAGAGGTCCGCCGATGCGACCGCATCGAGCGCGAATCCTGCGGCCGTCAGCGTGGTGGCGAGCGCCAGCACAGTCGCCTTCGGCGGCCCGAAAGGGTTCCCCCCGATGTTGAGCAACGTCAGCGGCGTGCCGAACACGCCGAGAAGGACGCCGATGCGCAGAATCATCGCTCCCCACACCGCGGCGTCACGTCGTGCTTGTCGTTTGCCGCCACGCCTCTTCGGCCCTGCCGCCACGCCGACCTCATCTCACCCGGCCACGCCGAGTGTAACCGAGACGCGCGCGCTCAAGCAGGTGCCAGACGCTACTGCAGTTTCGCCTTGATCGCGTTCACGACGGCCGTACTCACCGAGTTCGGCCCGCCGAAGACATAGCAGTTCGTGATGTTGGCCTTGTGGGCCTGTATCCACGCCCCCGTCTCGGGGGTGAGCGTGTCTCCCTTCGTGAGCAGCAGCACGCCACCCATGCGGCCGATGACACCTCCGCCGGTGAGCGCGTCGGGCAGCTTGGCCGCAACGCCGACCGCGGAATCCGAGAGCCAACCCTCGCCTATCGCGTTGTTCGCGATGTTGATCGCTGTGGTGTAGCGGGACGTCCCGTACCAGCGCAGCGCGCCGAGCGAGGTCTTCACGGAGTCGGACACCGTGAGGGGACCGCCTCCCACGATCACGGTCGTGGGGGCGAAGTCGTCTATCACGCTTTGCGTCGCGCCGGGGATGCTGTCCCTGCTCACCAAGACGATCGGGAAGCCCTGCGCCGCCGAGATTGGCGAGAGCGCCAGCGGGTCGAAGAACTTCTCCGAATCCGCGCCATTGGCGACGAGCACCGTGTCGGGATCCGAGCCGCTCACGCTCGCCATCCTGCGCGCGATCGCTGCGGCCAGGTCGTACCGACCGCCGGTCGCGAGGATACGGTCCTTGATCAGCCCTCCGCCCACGGCATTGCTGAGCTCCGTGAACCGCGCGTCCGGAACGGATGTTGTCCCTCCAACGATGTGCACCGTCACCGCGTCGCCCTGGTCGACGATCTCGTGAACCGCGACTTCCACCTCGGCAGGAACGTCATTCGCCGACACGAGGAAGAGCGGCGCGTCATAGAGACCGCACAACCCTGACGCCGCCAGCGGGTCCGCCGCCGCGCGGTCATCGCCCGAGGCAATCACCACGTGATCCACGTTTTCCCACTGCGTCCCGTTCGAGGGGTCGCCGTCGTCGTCGAAGGCCATGCGCGCGATGTCGACAGCCGTCGAGAAGCGAGTCCGGTCCGCGACGCGCACGGGTGCGTCTGCCGGCACGGGCACAAGCAGCGGGTTCACCACGACCGGAGAACCGTCGAATTCGACGTACGTCTCCAAGTCCTCGTAGCCAAACGCCCACGCGACGATCTTGTAGCCCCCGTGCCTGACGTCGTCGAATCGGTATCCGCCACCACCTCCTGTGGTGGCACCGTCAACGCTGTAGAACTCGGTCCCCTCGAACCACATCAGCTCGAGGTTGGCTCCTGCGATGGTGTGTCCCGTCACCGCGTCGCGCACGACTCCGCCGATGTCGGCGTCGATCGGCATCATCGCCCAGTCGACCGTCTCGACACCCGAGCCGGGATAGCTCACCGAATCGGCACGGCCGTAGGCGTAGCCGGGCTTTTCGAACTCGACCCAGTAGGTCCCGGCAGGAAGATCGCAGAAGGCGTACGTGCCGTCGGCGTACGTGGACATGGCGTCTATGGCCCACTCGCCTATGGGGTCATCTATGCCGAGGAACTCCCACAGGTAGACGGTCACACCCTCGAGCGGATCACCGGATATGGCGTCGGTCGCCGTGCCGGCGATGCTTGGGTCTCCAGGCGTGAGCTGCGCATCGATCCCCGAATACGGCCAGCCGAAGCTGTCCTCCATGAGCAGGCCGTCTGCGGTGTCGACGGTCGCTGCATCGTCCCAGAACTCGGCCCGATACGAGCCGTTCTGGGCACCGTAGTCCTTGAAACCGATCCGTGCCTGCATGCCCTGTGGGAGACCGTAGATAGCGTAGTCGCCGTTCTCGTCGGTGCTGTCGTACTGGTACTCCTCCCAGTGGGTGATGTTCCAGTAGTACGTCGTCACACTGATGCCAGCGATGGGGTCCCCGGTGTCCTCGTCCGTCACTCGCCCCGTGATGTCCGGAGAACCTGGTGACAGCTCGGCATCGGCCACGAACGTCGTGCCCGTAAACGTGATGGTGTCCGCATCGAGCCAGGAGTCGTGGTCGTCCCACGCCTCGTAGTCGTAGAAGCCATCCCAAGACCACAGGTCGTAGAAGTCGACTCGGTAGCTGCCGGGCACGAGGTCGTAGATGCGATAGACACCGTCTTCACCCGAGTAGACGGTCGGGCCACTGTCCCAGCTCGCGCCATTCCGGACGCTGCTGCTAACGCGGATCGCGCCAACCGGATCGCCGGTGGTTTCGTCCGTCAGC
>JAOUET010000225.1 GCA_029858605.1 Coriobacteriia bacterium
GGGTGTTTTCTTCTGTCGGTCCTGTTCCCGTGAGAAGAGGGACTACGTGACTCCATCAAGTCCGTAGGTCCCGGCTCCCTCCAAACCGTGTGGGGGCCAGGGACCCCGTGCGACCCGCCGGAGCGCTGCCGCTGACGCGGCTGCAGATATCCGAAGGGAGGGAGCGCAAATGATCTACCTTTCCCAGATGCTGGGGAAGCCGGTCGTCGATGCGGCCGGTACCGAGATCGGCACGATCAGCGATGTCGCCATCGCCACAGGCGAGGTATTCCCACGCGTGACGTCGTTGGCATTCCTCGGTCCGGACAAGACACCCTTCATGCTGTCCTGGCGCAAGTACGTCGAGAACTTCGACAGCGAGCGAGTGGCACTCAACGTTGCCGGCGCCGACCTGCGTTTCTCCTATCTGCAGCCGGACGAGGTGCTGCTGCACCGCGACCTACTCAACAAACAGATCGTGGACACCCAGGGAATGAAGGTCGTCCGCGTCAACGACCTGAAGCTCTCAGAATCCCGCAACCAGCTGCGGCTTCTAGGAGCCGAGGTCGGCATCCGTGGCGTTCTGCGCGGCGTTCATCCCGTCCTCGAGCGCTTGGTCGAGTCGCTCGTGCGTCTCGTCGGCAAAAGCCTAGGCGAGAACCTCATCGCGTGGAACTACATGGATCTGCTCGACCGCGACCTGTCGCACGTGCAGCTTTCCGTGACTCACAAGCGTCTTCACGAACTGCACCCCGCGGACGTTGCGGACATCCTCGAGCAGCTCTCGGCGACACAGCGCGGCAACGTATTCGAACACCTCGAGAACGCACAAGCCGCCGAGGCCATTTCAGAGCTAGAGGACGAATACCAGGCCGATGTCATCGACGACCTCGGGAACCAGCGCGCCTCGGACATCCTCGGCATGATGGACCCGGACGACGCAGCCGACGTCATCGGCGACCTTTCCTACGACAAAGCCGAGACGCTGCTGCGGCTCATGGGAGTCCAAGAAGCCCGCTCCATTCGCACTCTCCTCGGCTACAAAGAGAACACGGCCGGCGGCATCATGACTCCCGAGGTGACGACCGTGCACGAGGACATGACCGCCGAGCAAGTGATCGAGCACCTGCGCGCAGAATCCGCCGAGCACGAGAGCATCTACTACATCTACGTAGTCGAAGGCGACAGACACCTTGCGGGCGTGGTTTCGCTGCGCGACCTGATCATGTCCGCACCGGATACACGCGTCTCCGACATCTTGAGCCATGACGTCATCACCGTGCTCGCCGACGAGGACCAGGAGGACGTCGCGGAAACGATGAGCAAGTACGACTTGCTCGCGCTGCCGGTCTTGGACGAGACCGGGCGGCTTCTCGGCATCGTGACCGTCGACGACGCGCTGGAGGTCATGGAGGAAGAGTCGGCTGAAGACCTCGAACTCGCGACCGGCAGGCGAACCGGAGTCGGCGTACGCGGTGTCTGGCGGTGGGTATCTCGCGATGGGTGGCTGCTCGTATGGTCCGCGCTCTTCGTGGGCCTCGCGGCTCTCTCGAACACCGACATTCGCTTCGGCGGTCTCGGCGAAGCAATAGCTGTCGCACTCATTCCCGCGCTCGTGGTAATGCGCGTTGCTGAAGATGTCTCCTCACACGCGATGGCTCGCGTCATCGAGTCCGAGGATGAGGACTCGCCCGTGCGTCTGTGGCGCCGCGCGCTCAGTGATGGCGCGTCCGGGCTCGCCGTCGGCGCGGTACTCGGGCTCGTCGCATCCGGCGTGGTTGCCCTCGTCGCCCGAGGCGTGGCCGTGGTCGAGCTGTCCTACGCAGCGGCATTCGAACTCGCAGGGCTGTTCGGGTTCTCGTTCGCGCTCGTGGTGATGTTGGTGACGCTGGCAGGAACCCTCGCCGGAGAGTTTGCGGCTCGCCGCGGACGAGAGGGAAAGCGCGTCTCCTTGGTAGCCGTCTCGATCGTGCTGATGACCGTCGGAGCCGTCAGTTTCATCGGAATCTTCTTGGCAGTCTTCGAGCTCGCCGACACGCTACTCGTCCCGATCACCTAGAATCGCGGAGCAAACGGTGGCCGAGACCAGGACACGCGCGCGCAAGCGTCTGGGCATCTTCGCGATGCTCGCCATCGTCGGCCCGGGCGTCGTGACGGCGATGGCCGGCAACGACGCTGGCGGCGTCACCACGTACTCGGTGGCGGGTGCGCGCTTCGGGTACGCGATGCTCTGGCTGATCCTGCCGATGACTGTCGGATTCGCCATCGTGCAGGAGATGGCCCTGCGCATGGGCGCTGTCACCGGCAAGGGGCTTGCGGCACTGATACGCGAGGAGTTCGGCGTGCGCCCCGCGCTCTTCGCCATGGGTGCCCTGCTAGGCTCGAACACTGCCACATCCGTCGCGGAATTCGCCGGTATCGCCGCTGCCGGAGAGCTGTTCGGTGTCCCACGCATCGTCTCCGTTCCGCTCGCCGCGGTGACCGTCTGGCTGCTCGTGGTGCGCGGCTCGTACCGGCGCGTCGAGAAGGTGTTGCTTGGCCTCGCGGCGGTCTTCGCACTCTACGTCGTTGCCGCGTTCACGGCGAAACCGGATTGGGGGCAAGTGGTCACGGCTACCGTCGTGCCGCAGTTCACCTTCAGTACCGAATTCATCGCGCTCCTGATCGCGATCATCGGAACCACGATCGCGCCCTGGATGCAGTTCTTCGCACAAAGCAACGTCGTCGACAAGGGCCTCGACGTGACCGACCTTCCCCGCCAGA
>JAOUET010000227.1 GCA_029858605.1 Coriobacteriia bacterium
TAGGATGCCCACTGCGACGAAGGATAGGACCATCACCCCGAGCGCCGCGCCGAGCGCCGCGCCGCGGTTACCTGTCGCCGCGCCTATCGCCAAGGCCAGGAAGCCGTAGAAGAGACAGTTCAACAACAGGTGGAGGCTGAACGCTCCCACGTCCATCCCCTCGATCGAGACGTCCAGCATCGCGGCCGAGGCTACGACGGCGCCGAAGAGGGCGAGAACGCACAGGCTGGTCAGCAGCACCAGGGCCGCCGTCTTCGACACGAGCACGTGCGTCCGGCTCCTCGGGTTGCCGAGCAGGAGGCCGAACGTTCCCTTCCGCTCTTCTCCCGCGATGAGGGCGGCCCCCATGGCGAGCGCCATCGCACAGACGGTCAGCGCCCCGTAGGTGCCCACGAGTGCGTTGATGGAGAGAGAAGCCACGTCCGCGCCTTCAGGGACGCCGATCATCGAGCGGTAGACCTCGGGCATACTGTCGATGAAGGTGGGGTCGACCTCCGCGTACACCGCCATCGCCATGAGCAGGAGGGCGACGAGGCTCACGTAGGCGACCAACCATCCGAGCCAACGTTCCCTGATCGTCTTGAGGAAGACGTTGGCCAGCATCAGACCGCCTCCTCCTCATCGTGGTAGTACGTGAGGAAGATCTCCTCGAGATCGGCTTCCTGCGTGCTGATGTCGACGATGGTGTAGCGCTCCGTGGCCGCCTTGATGAGCGCGCCCATGTCCCCCTCGAAGGACATCACGACGTGCTTGTTGCCGAGCGTCACGTCGCTCACCCCGGCTACCGCCTCGAACACCGAGGCGTCTGCCTGGGAGTCGAGCTCGAGCTCCACGCGACGCATGGCCTTGGACCTGAGTCCGGCGACGGACTCGACGGCCACGAGGTGGCCGTGGCGGATGATCCCCACGCGGTCGGCCACGCGTTGCACCTCTGAGAGCGTGTGGCTGGAGAGGAAGATGGCGCACCCTTCGGCCGCCACCTCCCGCATCATCTTCTGGAACTCCCGCTGGACGAGGGGGTCGAGACCGGCGCTGGGCTCGTCCATGATGAGCAGCTTCGGCTTGTTCATGAAGGCCTGGATCACCCCGACCTTCTGCCGGTTACCCGAGGATAGATCCCCAACCTTCTTGTCCAGCTCCGCGTCGAGCCGCTCGGCGAGCTCATCGACGTAGGACCAGTCGACACCGCCCCGCAGGTTGGCGAAGTATGTCAGCGTGTCTTTCCCGGTGAGGGCCGGATACATCGCTAGGTCGCCCGGCACATAGCCGACATACTTGCGGATCTCGACGGACTTCTCGTGAGTGTCCATCCCGAGGATCGAAGCACGTCCGGCGGTGGGCCTGATCTCGTCGAGGATGGTCCGGATCGTGGTCGTCTTGCCGGAACCGTTCGGGCCCAGGTAGCCGAACACCTCCCCGGCCTGGATGTCGACATCCAGGTCCACGAGAGCCTTGACCTTCCCGTAGTGCTTGGTCAGACCCTCCGTGTGGATGGCTGGCTGATCGCTCATCTCGCTCCCTCCCCGGGCCCCGAGGTGAGGCCCCCGTCTGCCGGGCGGCTCATTCGCTATGTGCGCGACCCCCGTGTATCTCCCCCGTGAGGGTCTCGAACAATCTCGAGATAGGGCACGCGCTGATGATACTTGTGTTTCGCCGTCAATGCGCCGAAGTCGCGCGATAGACTCTCCAGACCATGGCGGTCTCAGTCATGGGGCGCCCTCCGCAGCGTTGCTGCAGCTCAGATTGAAACGTCACGTCGGTTGAGACCCCAAACGGCGAGTGCGGCGAGGACGAGCCCCGCAGCCACCAGAACCGCAGAGCCACCTGCGTCGAAGCCCTCGCGGAGCGGATCGTTGCCAAGGTAGTAGTAGAAGGGCGAGAACTTCTGTGCGACGTCGAGGTACTCGAGCATGGGTGCCAGGTTGTTTGCCAAGAAGGCCGCAAGCGCCACGCCGGTCGTGACTCCGATCGCCAGGCTCGTTCGGCCCGTGAACGCACCCACGGCGAGAGCCAAGGAGCCGAACACCATGCCGAGAAGCGCGAGGCCGAAGCAGGCAGCGCCGATGTTGACGAGCGGGATGCCCATCTCGGCGAACAGGGACGACAGCGAGACGCTCACCCAGGCCGCAAGTCCGAACAGTGCCGCCGCTGCGGCCAGCGCACCGGAGCGCTCGAGTACGAACCGCGTTCGGCTCACCGGGTGCGCGAGCAGCACGTCGAGCATGCCTGACTCCTCGTCGCCTGCGATGGCCCTAGCGCCGACCGTGAGCGAGAAGATCACCATCATCCACGCCCCGATCATGGTGAAGAACGTCGAGTTCAGATAGCCCGCCGCCGAGGTGTAGTCCAGCCTGCCCATCAGCGCGCTCAGATACTCCGGCACGTTCGTCTCGAGCATTCCCGCCTCGGCGAACTGCTTGTAGCTCGCGACGTACACGAGGCTCACGCCGACGATCGCCAGCAACCACCACGCGAACATCTTGCGCTGGTCGTAGAGCGTCTTCTTGAAGACGCTACCCAGCATCGCCGTCGCCCCCTTCTGCCGAAGAGGCTTGCGACTCCCCGTAGTACGCGAGGAACACCGCCTCGAGATCGGGAGGGCTGCTGCTCACCCTTTCGACGGTGAACTGCGCGGCCTTCTTGATGAGGGCGTCGGCGCTTCCTACGACGACGCACCGCAGGACGTTGCCGTCTACTGTGGGATCGTGCACTCCTTCGATGCGGTCGAACGCGTCCGGA
>JAOUET010000226.1 GCA_029858605.1 Coriobacteriia bacterium
GAGAAACGACACGACCTTCTCGTACACGGCCCGATTGTCGACGAGCATCCTCTTGAACTCGTCCGAGAACACGTCGCGCACCAGCCGAAGGGCGAGGTCCATCTCGGTGTAGATGATCTCGGGCGACAGACCCTCGCGAGCCTGGTTCGCTACGCGTTTCCAGAGCCTCAGAAGGAACTCGAGATCCGAGACTATGTCCTTCTCCGAGACTCCTGCCGAGACCGTCCTCACGATGACGCCGAGGCCTTCGGGGACGTGACCCTCGATGGCGTCGTGCAAACGGTCGCGCTCGCCGTTCGGAATCTTGCGCGAAACGCCTATGAAGTCCGAGAACGGCATCAACACCAGAAACCGCCCCGGCAACGTGATCTCCGTGGTGACGCGAGCCCCCTTCGTCCCCATTGGATCCTTGAGAACCTGCACCATGATCTGCTGGCCGGGTTTCAGCAACGACTGGATGTCACGTCTCGGCAGGTCCTCGAGTCCTTCGGGAGTTACTACCTCGTCCACGAAGAGGAACGCGTTCTTCTCCAGACCGATATCGACGAAGGCCGCCTGCATGCCCGGCAGAACGTCTTTGACCTTCCCAAGGTAGACGTTGCCGACTACAGACCGCTTCGGCCTCTCTATGTAGAGTTCGACGAGCTCGCCGTCTTCCAGGAAGGCGACGCGCGTTTCGTCGGGGTCGTGCGAGATAAGCATCTCGCGCTGGATGTCCGCCACAGCGGCGCCTCCATCATCCCGTCAAAGGGGACGGCGCCAAACACCCTCCTTCTTCTCGATGAGGATGTCCGTGCGCGTGACGAGGCCGACCGACGCGTCGATGCCGCTGCGCAGAATGGTGTCACTTACCAGCACATCCGGTCTAAGAGAGCCCTCCGGGCCCATCCGAACCAAGATGGAGGCCTTCGCTCCGCGATCGTGCGACCCTACGACAGGCTCCTTCGGGAGGCTACGCGCAAGGTCAAAAACCTTCTTCTTACCTTTGTGCTCGACCGCGAACTTGCCATCTGCGACCAGCTTCGTCAAAGCGTCTTCGAGCGCCTCGACACATGTTCCGTCCCCGTCGACCACCACCTCATACGAACCTATCGTGCACGCTGCCGAAAGCGACGGCTCGCCTGTGCCGACAAACCCCGCGTCCTTCGGCGCAAGCTCCGCAACCGCCACCGCTTCCAAGCGCCTGCACAACATTACTGCTGGCTGATACTCAGTCAGCCAGATATCCATGTACTCGCGCTCACCCGCTGTTCCGACCGGCAAAGCCGGTCCGAACGCAAGCTTCATGTGAGGCGAGAACCCGCGCGTCACAGCATACGGCAAATCAGCGCGTCGCGCAGTCCTCTCCAGCGTGCGGGCAACCTCCAAATGCGACAGAAACCGCAGTCTTCCTGCCTTTTTGTATGCCACTCGGAGGCGAAACTCACTGCTTGTCACGGAACTCACCGCCCAGCACTGTTTCGACTCCGAGATTCTCGCAGACATCGCAGCCGGTGCAGCCCGAGAAGCTGCAGTCGGGCGTGACAACCCCGGCCAGCGCACGTTCGCGTTCCCCCCAAAGGTACGCCCTACTGACACCCGAAGACACGTGGTCCCAGGGGAGCACCTCATCCCGCGTTCGTTCTCTGCATGCGACCGCATCCGCATCGACGCCTGTTTCCTCGAACGCCGCCAACCACCGGCCGAGATCGAACTGCTCGCCCCAGGCCTCGAAGCGCGCACCTGCGCGCCAAGCAGCCTCTATGGCGTCGGCCATCTGTCGCCCTCCCCTGGCCATCACGGCCTCGACGAACGAGACTTCCGGATCATGCCACGAAAGATCGACTCCCCTCCTCGGCATCGTGGAGCGCAGAAGCCCCTGCCGTCGCGCAACCTCCTCACGAGGAAGTTGCGCATCCCACTGGAACGGCGTGTGAGCCTTCGGCACAAAGACGGAAACAGACACAGACACGCGAAGCCGGTTCTTCTCGCCGGAACCGGCTCGCAGGCCGGCCTGCTCTTGCAGCCGGCGCACGAGTTCCCCGATGCCCTTGACATCTTCATCGGTCTCTGTCGGCAGGCCGATCATGAAGTACAGCTTGACCCTTCGCCACCCTGCGTCGCACGCCTTGCCAACCGTGTCGAGGAGATCCTTCTCGGTGACGTTCTTGTTGATCACGTCTCTGAGTCGCTGAGTTCCCGCCTCCGGCGCGAAGGTGAGACCTGATTTGCGTCCCTTGGCAACAAGACGCGCCACGTCGACCGAGAAAGAGTCCACGCGCAGGCTTGGGACGGATATGTTCACGCCCTTGCCCTCAAGCCTGCGGGAGAGTCGTCGCAATACGTCCTCGAACTGCGAGTGATCGGCAGTTGAAAGAGACGTCAGGGAAACTTCCTCATATCCGGTGCACCTCAACGTAGCCATGGCATCGCGGACGATCACGTCGGCGGATCGCTCGCGAACAGGACGATAGGTCATGCCGGCCTGACAGAAGCGGCAGCCGCGGGTACACCCCCTGAGCACCTCGATCGTCGCCCGATCGTGAACCACGTCCATGAACGGGACGACGGTACATGCTGGAGTCTTGTACGCATCCATATCGGCGATCGCGCGCTTCCGGACGACCGGCTCAGCACCGTCTCGCGCGTCCATCCTCAAGAGGCTTCCCGTGGAATCGCATGACGGTTCGTAGAATGCGGGAACGTACACGCCTCGTACGCGTGCCAAAGAGGACAGGGTCTCCATGCGGTCCGCACCCG
>JAOUET010000040.1 GCA_029858605.1 Coriobacteriia bacterium
ATCGGATTGCCTCCGATTCTTTCCCGCGGGCTACTCCGACCGTCCGCCGACTTCCGGCCGGACGATCAAGTGAGTGCCCTCGATACCTTCCACCACTACGCGAGTGCCCACCGGAATGACGTCGCAGCTCGGCGCGTCGGCACGCCACTCCTCGCGCTCGATGCGCACCTGTCCGACCGGGCTGTCGGGCGTGAGATCCTCTATGACTATCCCGGTCTTGCCGACGAGCCGGTCTATACCCGTTTTCACGGGCGGCTCGTGCGTAAGGTGATCGGCGAACCTTCGCAGCAACACGAAGGACGCCGTCGAGATGACGATGAATCCCCCCCACTGCCAGCCGGCTGGAACCTGGAAGAACGCGAGTGCGGCCGCCGCCGCTGCGCCGATGCCGAACGGCAGCATGAAGAAGCCCGCCGTGAAGATCTCGGCGACGAAGAGGAATGCGGCCGCGACGACCCAGAACCAGAACCAGACCTCAGTGCTCTCCATCGGCCCTCCTCGGCAGTGAGTGTCGGTGCGTGGACGATGACCAGCACCCGCTGCTTCATGTATAGCACTGCATGGCGACGGAGGTCACGCGCGCAGAGGTGCGGTGGGCTGCGCCGAGGCCGTGTGGGAGTCGTCCAGGGCGAGAGCCGCCTTCATAGATGCGAGTTGCGAACCGCGGTCCGCGAAACTCACCGGGAACGTGGGCTGACCGTGCAAGATGCGCCACAGGCCGGCGCTCAGCACCGCCTCGAGGGACCTTCGACCCGCGTGCTGCAAGAGGCCCTCGTAGGGATCCTTGCTGTGCGGTATGCGGAAGATCGCGATGTCCGCCTGAAGCCCGCGGGCAAGCGAGCCGAAGACGTCTCCCAGTCCGAGGATCTGGGCACCCTCGTCCGTCATCATGCGCACTAGCCGTTCGGCTCCCAGCCCGGGTGCGATCTCGGCCAGGGCGCGCGCTTCCTCGAACAAGTCCAACGTCTCGTTGCTCGCGAGCGAGTCCGTGCCGAGTCCAAGGGGAACGCCGCCCTTTCCGAGCTTCTCCGCGGGCGCGACCCCGTTGTTCAGGTGGGCGTTGGAACGCGGACACAGCACCACGCCTCGTACGCGTCGGGCCAGCACCGGAATATCGACGGGGAGCACTTGAGTGCAATGCACGGCGACGGCACCTTCGAGCACACCGAGCATCTCCATGTACGCGACCGGAGTCTTGCACGGCGGTTCAAAGCCATCGGCAAGTCGCTTCGCGAGGTCCGCGAGAGGACCGCTCCCATCGTGCAGGAGCTGAGTCTCGGCTACGGATTCGGCAAGATGCACTGCGAATCCCATTCTCCGCTCAGCGGCCAGGGCTCGCGCGGCCCTGATGAGCTCGGGACCGGAAGTGTAGGGCGCGTGCGGCGATATGCCACAGTTCAGTCTTCTGGTGAAGCCGCTCCGACCGGCGGGGAACTCGATCGCGTCGAGGTAGTCGTCGATCTGCTTTGCGGGAATGCCGAGGACTTCCCAGTAGAACTGGCCGCCTAGCCCCGCGTCGGCCGCGATCGCCGCGGACTCCGGGCCGTGTGCGATGTCGCCGACGACGGTGACGCCGGCTTGGATGCAGTTGGCGGCCCCGAGGGCCGTCGAGGAAGCCAGATCGTCGCGATTGAGCGCAAGCATCGCTTGGGGGACACGTCTGATCCATTCCGCGAAGGGCTGCGGGGGCAACAGTCCCTTCAGGCACGTCAAGGCCAGGTGAGTGTGGGCGTTGACGAGGCCGGGCATGATGATGCAACCGGGGTGGTCGTGACGCGGCACCCCCGCGTACTTCTTGGCAAGTCCGTCGGCAGGCCCGACCGCTTCGATGAGGCCGTTGCGTAGAACAACGGCTCCGTCCCGAATCGGTGCCGAGGAGACTGGCACCGCCCAGTCTGCCGTGATGAGCATCTAGGGTTCGTCTCGCTCGTCAGGGATATCGAGCAGCGAAGGCTTGCGCAGATCGGCACAGCCGCAGTCCGAGTCCAGGTCGGTCTCGGCGATGGTATCGAGCACGCAACGCGCCACGACGTCGGACTCCTCGAAGAAGATGGCTCTGAGCTCGGCGTGGTCCCACTCGCGGATGACTCCCTCGCCGTAGTTCACCACCATGTAGATACCGGCATAGCAGGCACCTATGTCTCGCGCGAGGATCACCTCGGGTGCGAGCGATTGGCCGACGACGTCGCCGCCGAGTTGCTGCATGTAGGCGACCTCGGCAATCGACTCGAAGCGGGGGCCGTCGGTCACCAGATACGTGCCTCGCGGGAACACGCGCGAGAACTGCTCGCTTGCGGCCATGTAGAGGTCGTGATGCATGATCGGGCAGATCGGCTGTCGCATGATGAGCAAGTGATCGCCGAGGACGTAGATGTCCTGGCGCGTGGTGAGGTCGATGAAGTCGGTGGGCAGCACGACGTCGCGTGGGTCGAGGAGACGGTTCAGCGACCCCACGCCTCCATCGGCGAGCACCTTGCGCACGCCGGCCTGGTGGAAGACCCAGAACGTCTGCAGCGACGCGTCTGCCCGTTTGACGCCGCGTCGCCAGCCGTGCATGCGCACGGCCAGCGCCTCGCGCGGCCCCTTCGAGCCCGTCACCCGGAAGTGTGTGAACTCCGGTGATCGACCGAAGGGTGTCTCCCAGCACAGTCCGGTCGCGAGAATCTCGAGACGCTCGTCGTCGACGATATCCGAGTAGGGTTTGGAGAGCGTTCCGGAACCACCGCAAAGCCCGAATTCGACGCGTGGCACGAGCGACGCCTCGATGCTCGACATCTTCGACAGAGTATCCGGTTCGCCAACATCGAGACTCGATGAGGTTGAGGTGCGCGCGTCACGCGCGGCTGATTGCCGCATGGCCTACCTCCTCGGCAAGAGGCTAGCCCATGGTGCGTCTTGGCGCCAGTGTCACAGGACACACTTTCGGGGGCACCCGCTTGCGCTCGCTTCGACTGGCAGAATCACATACTCTCAGTACGGGTAAGTCAACGGAGTAAGGCCTTCCGCGCGAGAGACTATGACCCCGCCGCGGAGATGCGCTCCGGAATCCGCGAGCCGAAGGTCGTGCCGAACTCCGAGACGAGAGCCGACGCGTGGACTGTTGGAGCGCGGATGAACAAGAAGAACTGTTGGGAAGTGAAGCGGTGTGGCCGCGAGCCGGGTGGCAGTAACGCGGAGCGCCTCGGTGTTTGTGCTGCTGCTACCGAGGTCCGACTTGATGGCGTGCACGGCGGCAAGAACGCTGGGCGCGCCTGTTGGGTCGTAGCGGGCACTATGTGCGGCGGCAAACCCCAAGGAACCTTCGCGCAGAAGCTTCCCAGTTGCGAGGAATGCGGGTTCTTCAAGCAGACAGTCGCGGAGGAATACCCCAATCACGTGCCGACATGCGAGCTTCTCGACAAGTTGAAGTGAGCCGAGAAGCGATGTCCTCTGCCGAAAGGATCGCCTACCTGTAGACCACCATTTATCTGCCTGTGAGTGACCTTCGCGCAACCGTGGGTAGGTATACTACTTGTAGGCAGGAGATGGTTCACGTGAGTTGCCACGCACGCCCGCGGGGTCCGTACAGGGCCCTACTTGTTGCGGCAGTCGCCGCGATTCTTACCCTCGCACCAGCAGGGGGAGCGTTTTCTTCGGACACGGTGATCGCGACCATCCCGGTCGGCATGCAGCCTTTCGCGGTCGCGGTCAACCCCGTCACTCACCGAACGTACGTCGTCAACTACAACGGAAGCAGCGTTTCGGTCATCGACGGCGCGAGCGACACCGTTACCGCGACGGTAGCCCTTCCAGGAGCATTTGCGGCGCCCGTGGCTGTCGTCGTTGACTCGCTGCAAGATCCGGCGCGTGCCTTCATCGCCAGCTTCTGGACCGGCACGATATCGATGATCGACGAGTCCAGTAACGTCGTTAGCGCGACGGTCGCGCCGGACCCCGTGCACGCGACCGGTCCCCGCTCGCTTGCACTCGATCCTACCGCCTCCCCGCCGAAGCTCTACACGGCGAACTACGGCAGCAGTTCCGTTAGCGTGCTCGACGCGCGCGACCTCTCGATCATCAAGCGGATAGCGACGGGCACGCATCCGCGTGCGCTCGCGATCTTCTCGAGTGCGAATAGGCACCGGGTCTACGCAGCCGATCGCTACGCGAACACTGTCACCGTCATCGATGGCGATACGGACACGATCGTGACGGTGCTGAGTGTGGGACAGGCGCCAAAGGCCATCGCCGTCGACCCCAACACAGGCTATGCGTACGTGACGTGCGAGAACTCGGACAACGTGTACGTGATCGACGATACGGATGCCGTCGCTGCCGTGGTCGCGGTCGGCGACCGTCCCGTAGGCGTTGCGGTAGACGCCGTTGCGGGACGAGTGTTCGTGGCAAACAACTACTCCGGCAGCGTGTCGGTCATCGACACCGCCACCGCCTCGGTCACCGACACCGTGACGGTAGGCGCCAGCCCGTATGCGCTCACCTGGGATGCCGGCGACAGCAAGGCGTACGTCACCAACTACAACGGCTCCTCGGTATCGATCATTTCGGACACGCTCGATGTGACGACCGTCTCGGTTGGCTTGAACCCGTACGCCGTCGCGGTCAACGAATCGCTCGTGCCCCACAAGGCCTACGTCACCAACTACAACTCCAACACCGTGTCCGTGATCGACGAACCCGCGGTCGCGGCAGCAGAGACGGCGGTTTCGGCGCTCGTCGGCGCGGAGACATCTGATCCGGTTGCGGTGTCCATCGACCCGTTCCCCGACGATGTGACACCTGATTTGCTGCCCGTGCTGCAGGGTTCTGCCGAAGACGTGCGTGCCCCGTACGTGTCCAATGTCGCGGCAGTCTTCGTGCGGTTCGATGCAGAAGCCCGGTGGGAGCGAGCCGAGATCACCGATGGCGCGGGAACGCCGTCGGTCAGGTGGAGGGCTACATCGCCAGAGCCGCTGGACTTGGGGCCGCACAACGTGCAGGTGGCCGCTGTCGATCAGGCCGGTGCCGTGGTCGCCACATCCGATTTCGGCACTGGATACACGAGTGGGGCCTTCGGCGGAAGGGCGTCGTACTCGTTCGAAGTGGGCACGCTCGACCGCGAGGCGCCCTTCACCGCGAACGTCGAGGTCGCTCCGAATCCGGTGCCTGTGGGGGCACCATTCTTGCTGACCGCCCTCGCAGACGACGGCCTATCGGGCGGCTCCGACATCTCTTCGGCGGAGTACAGCGTCGACGGTGGTCCGTGGGTGCGGATGGAGGCTGCGGACGGCGCGTTCGACGCGGCCGTCGAGACCGTGGTCGCGGTCGTGCCGGCTATGGACGATCGCGGCCGTCACGATGTGGCCGTACGCGCGACGGACGCGGCCGGCAACACGGGCGCTCCGGCGACGGCGAAGTTCGCTGTTTCCTCGAAGAAGTAGCGTCTAGATTCCGCATCCGGACTCTGGTAGCGCGCATCGCCGATGACAGCCCATGCAGGAGGCCGCCCGCGAGTGTCGGTTAGCCCGTTCTAGAATCGCTGCACTTCGCGGTAGAGCGTGTCGCGCTGGACTGGGCTGAAGCCGGCTTCACGAATGAGCCACACGAGTTCGTCCCGCCCCACGCGAAAACGCACTCCCGCGGCGGCCACGACGTTCTCCTCGATCATGGTGGAGCCGAGGTCGTTGGCGCCAAAGGCGATCGCCACCTGCCCGATCTTCGCGCCTTGGGTGACCCAGGATGCCTGGACGTTGAGGATGTTGTCGAGGAAGAGGCGCGAGACGGCAAGTACCCGGAGGTACTCCCATCCGCTTGCGGCGGCGATGCCTTCCGTCGCGCCGAGTTCGGTGTTGCCGGGCTGGAACGACCAGGGTATGAAGGCACGGAATCCAACGTGTCCCTGCGCGACCGAGTCGTCCTGCAGGCTGCGGATTCGCGTGAGATGTTCTATTCGTTCGTCGGGGGTCTCCGGTCCTCCGAACATCATTGTGGCCGTCGTGGACATGTCGATTCCGTGGGCTTCTCGCATGACGCCGAGCCACTCGTCGGTGGTCGCCTTGTGAGGCGATACGACGGAGCGCACTCGATCGGACAGGATCTCGGCGCCACCGCCGGGCAGCGAGTCGAGGCCTGCGGCACGAAGCCGCTCCAACACGTCGCGCACGCTGATCCCTGATAGTCGCGAGATGTGTACTACCTCGGGCGGACCGAATCCATGGATGTGGATCTGCGGATGCTCGTCCTTGATGCAGTGCAGCAACTGCTCGTACCAATCGATGCCCAAGTCCGGATGCATTCCGCCCTGCAGCAGGATCGCGGTGCCTTCCAGGTCGATCGTCTCGGCCACTTTCTCAGAGAGCTGCTCGGGGCTGAGTACGTAGGCTTCAGCATCGCTCGCGTCGTGGTAGAAGGCGCAGAAGCGGCATCTGGACACGCAGATGTTCGTGTAGTTGACGTTGCGGTCGACGATGAACGTGATCTCGCCTGCGGGGTGCATTCTCTCGCGAACTCGTGTCGCAGCGGCACCGAGGTCGAGCATGTCCGCGTGTTCGAGCAGCAGCAAGGCCTCGTCGGCCGTCAGCCTGTGGTCGCCTTCGCCCGTCGTGAATGCAAGCTCGCGCGCCGTTACGCGCGTGCGAACGTCGTCGGGGCGGGGGGCCATGCTAGCCCTCCCCGAAGATGCGCAGATGGGGTACCTGGTCCAACTCGCCGAGGTCGGAGGCTTCGGCCAGGAAGCGCAGCAACCCTTCTCGGTAGTGTGCTTCGAAGCGGAACTGGAGGGCGTCGAAGTACGACAGGAACTGATCGGCGGGGAACGGCTCCCAGCGTGCGGCGTATTCGCTGATGCCGTCGAGATGCGCTCGGCAGTAGAAGAGCGAACCGTTGAGCGCATCGATAACGTCTTGGACGGCCTTGGGCCGTTCTTCGGCAAACTCGGCGCGCACTGCCCACACGGCGTACACCATCGGTAGCCCGGTCCAAGCGGTCCATTCGCCGCCCAGGTCGTAGATGTGCAGGCCGGCAGGCTGGTTCCAGAACGCGCGCAGCGCATCGTCGCCGATAAGGAGGGCGGCGTCGGCTTCGCGCAGCATGCCTGCCAGGTCGGGAGGCGCCTCGACGTACTCCGGCGAGATGCCCCAGCGCTGCGACAGAAGGACGCGGGTGAGCACCTGCGACGTGCGAGAGGTGTCGGTGAGTGCGACCGTCCGTCCGTCGAGGTCTTCTACCGGGGTCTTGGCGAGCAGCAGTATGGACTGAACATCCCCGAAGCTCGAGATCGCTATGTCGGGCAGCAGCACGAGTCGGTCCGCGTGTCGCGCGTACTCGATGCTCGGGATGGGCGCGATGTCCAGGTCGCCGTCGAGCAACATCCCCGTGAGGTCTCTCGGCGCGGCCTTCACCAACTCGACGTCGAGAAGGGCGTCGTTCTTTACCAGCCCGTAGTAGAGCGGCAGGCAGTTGAGGAACTGGATGTGACCGAGCCTCGGTCTCATCTCGTGCCCTCTGCGCCTGCGAAGCGGCTCGGCACCTCGCCCGCGTCCCACGCGGGCGGCGATTCTTCGCTGCCGAAGACCTCGACCACGCGGTACAGGGTATCGCGCTCCACCGGTACGCTGCCGCTTTCGCGGATCATCCCGATGAGATCGTCCTTTGCCAGCGCCTCAGGAGTCGTGGCTCCGGCCATGTGGGTGATCTTCTCCTCGACGACTGTGCCGTCGATGTCGTCCACACCGAAGACCGTGGAGAGTTGCGCCACCTTCAAGCCGACCATGATCCAGAACGCCTTGACGTGCGGGATGTTGTCGAGCATGAGGCGGCCGATCGCGAGGGTCTTCAGGTCGTCGAAGCCGGTCGTACCCGGCAGATCGGCCAGCTCGGTGTTGACGGGGTGGAACGCCAGGGGGATGAAGGCGAGGAATCCGCCGGTCGTATCCTGCTGCTCGCGCAGCTGGATCAAGTGATCCACGCGCTCCTCGAACGTCTCGATGTGACCGTAGAGCATGGTGCAGTTGGTCTTGATGCCCAGCGAATGCGCTTCGCCGTGTATGCGCAGCCAAACGCCACTGGTAGTCTTCTTCTCCCATGCGGCCGCGCGGGTCCGTTCGGAGAATATCTCGGCACCGCCCCCGGGTAGGGCGTCGAGTCCGGCATCCTTGAGTTCCTGCAGCACCTCGAGCGTCGTCTTCTCGGCGATCTTGGCCATGTGCTCGATCTCCACAGCGGTGAAAGCCTGCACTATCACATGCCGAGGAACGGCCTCGCGCACCGCACGCACCATGTCGACGTAGAACTCGTAGCTCCATTCAGGGTGCAGGCCGCTGACGATATGTATCTCGTACGCTCCGTCGTCGGCACCCTCGCGGGCAGCCTCAACGATCGCGTCGAGAGTCATCTCGTACGCGCCTTCCTCGTCGGCGTCTCGGGCGAAAGCGCAGAACTTGCAGCGGTTCCGACAGATGTTGGTGGGATTGATGTGCCTGTTGACCATGAAGTACACGCGGTCGCCGGAGATGCGTCTTCGTGCTAAGTCCGCCATCTGCCCGATGCCCGTGAGGTCGCGGCTTTCGAAGAGAGCGATCCCGTCCTCGCGAGACAGGCGCTCGCCTGCCACGACCTTCTCGGCTATCGGATCGAGCCGCGGGTCGTTGAGATAGAAGCTATGCATGAGTGCCCTTCCAGTGGGCCGTCGTTTCGACCGCACGTCTCTAGCGAGCGCCGTGCCTGTCGTCCTCGGGACGTCCCACACCGATGTATTTCGCTCCCGCCCCACGAATCGCCTGCGGGTCAAGGGCGTTTCGTCCGTCAAACACGACCGCACGATCCGCCATGGACCGCACCAGCGAGCCCCAGTCCGCGCCGACGATCTCGTCCCACTCCGTCGCCAGGATGACGGCGTGAGCGTTTGCGAGCGCGTCCTCCAGACTGTCGGCGGTTCGAGAGAGCTCGGGCATGACGACCGGTATCGGGTTGTACCCCACGACCTCGGCTCCCTCGGCTCGCAGCAGAGAAGCGATCTCTGACGCGGGCGCTTCGCGCGTGTCGTCGGTGTCGGGCTTGAAGGTCAAGCCGAGGATCGCGACGCGCCGGTCCTCGAGCGAGCCGAACTGCTCGCGCAGAGCTCGCACCGGAAGAAGTCGCTGCCGCGCGTTCACGTCGATGACCGCGCGTAGCAGGTGGAAGTCGTATCCATGGAAGTTCGCGAGGAAGTCTAGCGCGCGGGTGTCCTTCGGGAAGCAAGAGCCGCCGTAGCCGATGCCGGCCTTCAGAAAAGCCGGACCGATGCGTTCGTCCATGCCGACGCCTTCGGCGACCTGGTCTACCGTGGCGCCGACGAGGTCGCACAGTACTGCGATCTCGTTGATGAACGAGATCTTGGTCGCCAGGAACGCGTTGCTCGCGTACTTGATCATCTCGGCGCTGGTGACCTCGCACTCCAGGAGGGGCGCGTCGATATGTTCGTAGAGGGGTTTGACACGCTCGATCGACTCGGGCGACCCGCCCAGGACGACTCGATTCGTCTCGAACCAGTCAGTGACCGCGGTTCCTTCGCGCAGGAACTCGGGATTGGAGGCATAGAGGATGCCGTGCGGGGCCAGTCGTGCGGCAAGGTTCCTGCCCGTGCCCGGGGGGACGGTACTCTTCATCACGACGACGGTACCGGGCTCGGCGTTCGCCTCGAGCGCGTCGATCACTTCGCGAACGTACGTCATGTCCGCCCAGCCGGTGGCTGTCGCGGGCGTGCCGACGGCGACCATGACGATCCCGCTGAATCGGCCGATGTCGCCGACCGTCGCAAAGGACAGAGTGCCCTGGCTTCGCGACTCTCGCATGAGGTCCTCGAGCCCCGGCTCGAAGAATGGCGTGCGGCCCTGATCGAGTGCGGCGAGTTTCGAGCTGTCGACGTCGAGCACCTTGACTTCGTGTCCCGCACTCGACAGGCACACTCCCGTCACGAGGCCCACGTAGCCCGCTCCGAACACGGTGACACGTTCGCCCATGCTTCCCTACACTCCTTCCCGCCCTACTTCCCGGACAAGACTAGTGTTTCCCGTACCACAAGTGAAGCACGCCGAAGGGGAAACGGCGCCAAAGGGGATACAAACACAGACAGGTGGTCTGCCGTCCCTTGCGCGGACGGACAAGTGCATGCTGGGACAAGGGAGGATCCTATGAAGAGGTGGTTGGCGCTGGTGCTCGCCGCGATCCTCGTGGCTGTGGCGCTTGTAGGCTGCGGTCAGGACGATTCGGCAGACACAGAAGAGGAGCGTCCCGATGTGAAGGTTGTCGGGTCGCAGGAGTTCTTCGATCGTGCCGACGCGATGCCCGCGTTCGAGGAGGCATACGGGTTCGAGTTGGCTGACGAACAGAAGATCGCACTTGCAACGGGAGATACCGCGGTGACCGAGAAGGCGGCTGCCGAGGGCACGGACGGGGCCAACGCCGCGATGGCGTACGGTACCGATGGGACGATAGCCGCACTAGACCTCGTGGTACTCGGTGATCCGAAGGGCGTGCAGCCCATCTACCAGCCTGCTCCGATCTTCCGCAAGGCGATCATCGACGAGTACCCCCAGATTCCGATGTTGCTGGAACCGGCGTTCGCCATGCTCGACCTACAGGTTCTGCAGTCGCTGAACGCGAAGGTCGCGATCGAAGGCACCGATCCCGGTGCGGTCGCTCAAGAATGGCTCGAGTCCGAGGGCTTCCTTCCCGGGGCCGGCGGAGACGCCAAGGGGCCGATCGTGGTCGGTTCCAAGATCGACATCGAGGGTCCGGTTCTCGGCGAGATCATGATCAAACTGCTCGAGGGCGACGGGTTCGAAGTCACAGACAAGACTCGCACGGGTGCTACGGATGTCGTGCGCAAGGCGCTGCTCGCCGGTGAGATCGACGCGTATCCCGAGTACACTGCGAACGCGATCACGGTGTTCTACGCGGACGAGGCGATCGACCCCGCGGTTCTGAAGGACGCGACGATGACGTACGAGGAGGCCGCACGCCTCGATCTAGAGAAGGCCGAGATAGTGTGGCTCGCTCCCGCACCGGCCAACAACACATGGGCCGTTGCGGTACCACGCGAGTTCTCCGAGAAGTACGACGTGAAGACGCTTCAAGACTGGGCCGACTACATCAACGGCAAATAGCAGCGGCGATCAGGAGCGCTTCATAGGCTTCGCGAACGCATCCAGCGGTCGGAGACCGCTCGCCGGGCGCATCGACCGTGTGGCGACCTTCGGCGCGGCCGTTGCACTGGCGGGCTGTTTCGCACTGCCCTTCGTCGAGTTCAGGGCGAATCGGATAGTCAGCGGCGATCCGTATGGCTTGGGCGCTGCGGGCACGTTGGGCTGGCTGCTCGCGATCGCATGTGTGGCAGGGCTGGCGATGTCGCTGCTGCCTGCCGAGCGCCGCCGAACCCGCATCCTGCCGGCAGGGGCGGCCATCGTGGGTCTTGTGCCGTGGGCTCTTGGTGCTGCTGCTGTCAATCTGCAGCAAGGAGCGAGTCCCGTAGCCCGCGTGTCG
>JAOUET010000041.1 GCA_029858605.1 Coriobacteriia bacterium
GCGTCGATCACTGCGCTGTCGTCGGCATCTTGATTCGCAAACACGCGGGCTTTGTCCCCGACGTACGCCTCCATCGACCCGTGCCAGTCGATATGGTCCGGCGTGATGTTCAGCAGTACGGAGACACGAGGGTGGAACCGCTCGGTCAGACTAAGCTGGAAGGACGACACTTCCGCCACGATTGCGGTTCCGGGCCCGGTCTTCGTAGCCACCTCGATGGCAGGATGGCCGATGTTGCCCGCAGACTCGGCAGCGATTCCGGCGTACCCCAACAGATGCGTGATGAGAGTCGTCGTCGTCGTCTTGCCGTTCGTACCGGTGACAGCGATCCACGGCGACACCGAGAGACGGAAAGCGAACTCGAGCTCGCCGATGACTTCCTTGGCGACACCTTGAACGCTCGTCATCAGCGGCACGTGAGGTGGCACGCCCGGACTGACGACAGCCAGGTCATAGGCCCCTTGGACGTTCGAAGTGCCGAGAAGCACCTCGACACCAGATTGTGCCAGGGCGGAGGCGGTGGCGCGCAGCTCGGGCGTGTCGGCGCTGTCGACCGCAGTCACGGTCAGAGGGTCCCCCTGTGCGATGCGATTGACCAGATACCGCACCACGGCGCTTCCCGACACGCCGAGCCCGACCACGAGGATGTGTCCGGAAAGAGGTCTCACTCTAGCCTCTCACCGACCCAACGAAGTAGAGGGCGAAGCCCGCGCCTGCGAGGATCCCCGTCACGATCCAGAACCGGACCATCACTTTGGTTTCGGACCAACCGAGCATCTCGAAGTGATGGTGTATGGGTGCCATACGAAGGACGCGTCTGCCGGTGAGCTTGAATGACGCTATCTGCAGAATCACCGACAGGCCTTCCACAACGTAGATGCCTCCTATGAGAACGAGCAGCAGCTCGGTCTTGGTGATTATGGCGAACGACGCGACCGCAGCACCGAGACCCAGTGACCCTGTGTCACCCATGAAGATGTCGGCCGGGTAGGAGTTGTACCAGAGAAACCCGATGCATGCCCCGGCGATGGCCGCCGCGAGGAGTGCGACTTCCAGACGATCCTGACGGAAGGCTATGGCCGCATACGCCAACATGACGATCATCACTGTTCCGGCCGCGAGACCGTCCAGACCGTCGGTCAGATTCACTGTGTTCGATGTCGAGACGATCATTGCGAACACAAGAATCAGGTAGAGCCATGGGACGGTGACCGATACTCCACCCACCTCGTACACGGACGCGGTGAGTCCCAGATCCACGCTGACGTCCAGCAGCGGAAGAGCCACCTTCGTTGACAGTTCTGCCCAGTTGACCGCGAGCAGGCCGAAGGCTACAGCTATCAGCGCTTGCCACATGATCTTCGCGCGCGGCGTGAGTCCAAGGGAGCGCTCGTGCCAGACCTTGGCCCAATCGTCGGTAAAGCCGAGAAGCCCGCACGCCGCCATGGCTCCGAGGGCGAGTATCGACAGACGACCGACGCTCCCCAAGGCGAAGTACGTTCCCGCTACCACGAGCAGGATCAGCACGCCTCCCATGGTCGGAGTACCTTGCTTCACGAGATGCCCCTGAGGCCCGTCGGCCCTGACCTGCTGCCCGATGTTGCGGAAGCGCAGTACGCGAATCCAGAGTGGGAACAGCACGCCGGAGGCGACAAGCGCCATGACGACGGCCAGGAATACCTGGTAGGTGGGGTACTGTGCCAGCCTAAACACGCGGGTTCACGATTCCTTCCACGATGCGCTCGAGCCCCATGACGCGAGACGCTTTGACAAGAACGACGTCTCCCGGTTCAAGCAAGTCATCGAGTACCTCGCTCGCCTCCTCCGGCGATGCGCACGGGCGCAGGTTCTGCTCGGGCATTCCTTCGGCCCGCGCCCCCTCGACTATTCGACGCGCACGCGAGCCCACGGTGACCAACACCTCGATCGGCAATCGGGCTATCTCCTCGCCGATGCGGAAGTGCGCCAGCTCGGTGAGCGATCCGAGTTCCGCCATGTCTCCCAAGACCGCTAGACGTCTGCCCTCGACCCGCATTTCGGCAAGCGTCTCGATGGCGGCGCGCATCGAAGTGGGGTTGGCGTTGTACGCGTCGTTGATGACCTGTATTCCGCTCGCACTCATGAAGCTCTGCATCCGCATGTCAGCCGCCTGCGCGACCTGAAGACCCTCGACGATCTCGTCCAAGCCCACCTGCAGGCTCAGAGCCACTGCGGCAGTCGCCAGGGCGTTGTAGATGTTGTGTCGCCCCGGAACGCCGAGCGCCACATCTCGGCTACCTGCGGACGTCACCAGCGTGAAGCGCGGGCGACTCTCCTCATCCGTTTCGATATCGATAGCCTGAACGTCGCATCCGTCACTCAATCCGTAGAACACCACCGTGGCCGCAGTCTCGGCGGCAAGGCCTGCCGAGAGCGCGTCATCGCAATTCAGGAAGACCTGCCCCTCGGCGCCGACAGCCCGCAGCAGCTCTGCCTTCGCGGATGCGATTGCCTCTTGGGTGCCGAGCAGTTCGAGGTGACTCGCTCCGACGTTGGTGACCAAACCCGCAGTCGGGCGCGCAATCTCCGCAAGTCGCGCGATTTGCCCGAGACCGCGCATCGCCATCTCCACCACGAGGACGTCGGTGTCGGCTCCGGCCTGAAGAACAGTGATCGGTACGCCGAGTTCGTTGTTCTGATTGCCTTCGGTCGCCACGACGCGATAGTGCTGGGAAAGCACCGAGGTCAAGAAGTCCTTGGTGGTCGTTTTGCCCGTCGATCCCGTGACACCAACGACCGGACAGAACAGGCGTCCGCGATGGTGCGCCGCCAGGTCCTGCACGGCTCGGAGGGCATCTCCGACACGCACGACTGCCGAATCGCGTTCACCCGCGCATTCGATTTCCTGCGTGAGGTCCCCCGCGGCGTGCGTCACGATGAGAGCGCGCGCGCCGTGCTCGACGGCTTCGCATATGTACCTGTGCCCGTCGACATGCTCCCCGACGAATGCAACGAACGCGTTCCCGGGCTCGACGAATCGCGAGTCGACGGCGAGGCCGTTGACCATAGTCGAACCCGAGCCGACCAGAAGCTCCCCGTCGACTATCTCCACAAGCGATTCGGTCGACAGCGTCAGCAAAGCGCCATCAACTCCTCACGTGCCACTTCGCGATCGTCGAAACGGATCGTGCGGTCCGCGAAGATCTGATAGTCCTCGTGTCCCTTGCCGGCGATCAGTACCGCGTCGCCTTCAGACGCCCGTCCCAGAGCTCGGCTGATCGCCTTTCGGCGATCGACTTCGACTTCGAACGGGGCGGGACCGCGCCGTGCACCGTCCTCGATCTGCAAGATGATGCCCACAGGGTCCTCGGACCTCGGATTGTCACTCGTCAGCACTACGTAGTCCGCGTGCGCAACGGCCGCCTGGCCCATCAAAGGGCGCTTCTCCGGATCACGGTCGCCGCCACATCCGAAGACCACGATGACGCGGCCTGCGGTCACACTGCGCACCGCGTCGGCGGCCTTCGCAAGGCTGTCGGGCGTGTGCGCATAGTCCACATACACGCCGAAGGACTGGCCTTCGTCGATCTTCTCGAGTCGCCCTGGCACCTGCGGGACTGATCGTATCCCCTCGGCCATGGTGTGAACGTCGATGCCGAGCACGTACGCGCATCCCGCTGCCACCAGAGCGTTGCTGACGTTGAAGGCGCCAGCGAGCGGAAGGTGCACCGCACACGATCCGTCCGGGGTGACCAGCTCGAAATCGCTGCCGACGGCAGACAGGGACACTTGCCTTGCCGTAACGCCCGCTTCACCGTCGAGACCGACTTCGAGCACTTCCCCGAGTTCCGCAGCCATTGCGGCACCCAACGCATCGTCCGTGTTCACGACGCGCGACTGGACGTCCAGTTCCGTGAAGAGCCTTCGCTTGACCGCGAAGTACTCCTCGATGGTGTGATGGTAGTCCAGGTGATCCTGCGTCAGGTTGGTGAAGGCGGCCACAGCGAAGCGCACTCCGTCCACACGGTGGAGATCGATCGCATGTGAAGACACCTCCATGCTTGCCGCCGTCACACCAGCGTCCCGCATCTGCGCGAACAGGGCTTGCAGGTCTGCAGACTCGGGAGTGGTGCGGGCGGTCTCGTAGCGGTCATCGGCAATCCGTGTTTCCACGGTACCGACAAGGCCCGTGACATGTCCGGCAGCCCTCATCATCGACTCGATGAGATACGTGGTGGTCGTCTTGCCGTTGGTGCCCGTGACGCCGACGACCCTTATCCCTCGGCTCGGATGTCCCCAGAAGGCTGCCGAAGCCAACGCTAGAGCGGACCGCGTGTCCGGGACCCGGATGACAACAACACCTTCTGCTTGGACGTCGCGCTCCACTACGAGAACCGAGGCGCCGCGCCGCGCGGCATCCGAGGCAAAATCGTGACCGTCGTGCACGAACCCGGATATGCAGAAGAAGGCATCGCCCGGACGGACCTCATCCGATCGGTATGCGATGCCTGTCACAGCGACGTCGGGCACATCGAAGGCCCCCGACGTGCCAGCGAGAAGTGTCCGTGTCGACGTGGCGTTCACCGAGTCTCACCTGGGAAGTCGTGTGATTCTATCACGGGGTGGCGCATCTCCTTACGGCTCCACATGGGCTGTTGCCGTGGCGTCAACGGAGACCGCCGTGCTTGGAGGTATCTTGAGATGTGAGACCGCGAATTCCGCGATTCGCGAGAACGTCGGACCCGCGACGGCACCCCCGTAGATGGCGTTCGACGGTTCGTCCAGAGACACAGCTATCAGCACCTGCGGGTCTTCGGCAGGTATGAAGCCGACGAACGAACCCACGTACTTGCCTTGCGCGTAGCCCCGCCCGTCCGTCCTCGGCTTCTGCGCCGTGCCTGTCTTGCCGGCAACCGCGTAGCCGGGTACCGCAGCAGCGCCTCCCGTGCCGTCGTCGACGACACGCTTCAGGATCTCGCACATCTCTCGTGAGGTCTCCTCGGAGATGATCCGCTCCTTGGGCCAGGCAAGCTCTGTATCCGGATCTTCCGGCAGACCTACGAGGAAATGAGGGGTTACGAGTTCGCCCCCGTTCGCGATTGCAGACATCGCTCTAGCGAGTTGCAGCGGCGTGACCGCGATGCCCTGGCCGAACGGAATCGTGCCAATGCTGGACGCCGACCACGTATCGATGGGCGGGACCGATCCGGGCGACTCGCCCGGGAAGTCGACACCCGTGGCGCGAGTGAAGCCGAAACGATCCAGGTATTGATAGAGTGTCTCGGGGCCAAGGGCCTGCCCGAGCTTGACTGCACCCACGTTCGACGAGTACGTCACTATCTCCGCCAAAGACCAGTCCACCGTCGGCCGAGGATGCGACTCCCCTATCGTGCGGCCGCCCACCTCGATCTTCGGAGGGAGATTGAACACGCTGTCTGGTCCGTAGAGACCCTCCTCTATGATCGCGGAGGCGGTGATGGACTTGGCCGTCGAGCCAGGCTCGTACATGTCGGTTATCGGGCGATTCCTGTGCGCGGCGGGTTCGGCGTCGCTGTAGGAGTTGGGGTTGAAGCCGGGCACGGTCGCCATCGCCAGTACCTCACCGTTGCGCGGGTCCATCACGATGACGCTGCCGCTTGCCGCTCCCCATTCCTTCACGGCTGCCGCAAGCTCGACTTGAGCCTCGTATTGGATGTCCTTGTCGATGCTGAGCAACATGCTCGAGCCGTCGACCGGTTCCTGCCGCTCCATGACGCCTCCGGGAATGGGGCGTCCCTGCGGATCTCGCTCAGCCAGCACGCTGCCCGCCTCGCCTGCGAGAAGACTGTCGTACTGCTTCTCCAGTCCCGCAAGTCCTTCGTCGTCGACGCCAACGAATCCCAAGACCTGACAGGCCAATTCTCCAGACGGATATACGCGACGCCAGTCCTCATGCAAACCGATGCCGGCGAGTCCGAGTGCCTCGAGGGTCGCCGCCCGGTCCATGTCCACCTTGCGCGCGATGTACACGAAGTTTGCGTCCTTCGTGAGCTTCTCCAGGTAGTCCGCGGACTTCCCCCCGAGGACCTTCGCAAGCGCAGCGGCCGCACCCTCGGGATCGGCAACTGAGTGCGGGGTCGCATAGACTGTCCGCGCCTCCATGCTTATGGCGAGAGGCTCTCCCTCGCGATCGTAGATCGCACCACGATGTGGCGACAGCGTGATCCCGCGAAGCCGTTGATCCTCTGCCTGTTCGGCAAACGCCGGCGCGGCAATGATCTGCAAGTACACGAGTCGTCCGGCAACGGCGCACAGGCTGAGGAACAGGAGGGTGAACATGAAGATGTACCGGCCTCCACGCGCCGCCGGTTTCCTTCGCTTCCTCACAGGCCCTCCAGAAGTCTCGGACCCGTCGCCCTCACTTCGAGGACGCCAGGCCGACATCGCCTACAAGGAGGGACTGGACTTCCTCGGCGGCGAGTCCCTTCACCGCGGAAACGATTCGGTCTATCCCTGTCTCCCCAGGAGCTACTACTGCTCCGTCGTCGCCAGGTTCCACGAGGCCATCATCGCCGACGTCCTCGCAGGAGATCGCGATGTAGCACACCTCCCCGGCCTCGGCCATCTGCATCGTCGCTCCGGCAACGTTCTCGATGCGGGATGGAGTGGCCAGGGCACTCTTGTCGACCTCGAGAAGATCGCCCTCCAGCCGCTCGGCCTTGATGGCTTCCTCGAGATGGCGAGCGGCGAGAGCATCGTCGAAGGCACGGGCCGCGAGCGCTACTCTGCACACGCCGAAGACGGCGAGTGCGAAGAACGCGACGCCAAAGACAAGGAACAGCTCACGGGCACGCACGAGCGACGTGCGCCGCGACCTCCGGCGAGAGTCGATGAGGCGCAGCCGCGGTCGCGTGCTGCGCCGATGTTTTCGATCTACCGCAGGAAGCCCCACGGCCACCCTCCTTCCCCGTCTCGGCCTTACGCATCAACCTCGTTCACAATCGTTCTGCTGCCCTAAGTCGGGCGCTACGCGCCCTTGGGTTCTCGGCGACCTCTTCGGGCGAGGGTAGGATTGGCCGCCGCGTAACAACTCGGACTACCGGCTCCCGCCCACACGTGCAAATAGGCACATCAGGCGGGCAGACACACCCCTTTGCCAGCTCGGATAGAACGCGCTTCACGATGCGATCCTCAAGCGAGTGGTAGCTGATCACCACCACACGTCCGCCCGGCGCAAGCCACCGGACCGCCGCCTTCAGACCCTCCTCGATGACTTCGAGCTCTCGGTTCACCTCTATGCGCAGAGCCTGGAACGTGCGCCGTGCCGGGTGGCCACCCTCCCTGCGTGCAGACGCAGGTATGGCGTCTTTCACGACCTCCACGAGATCGAACGTGGTGGCGAGGGGTCGGCGGCCCCGCGCGGCTACGATGAAGGCTGCGATGCGCGAGGCCCACCGTTCCTCCCCATACTCCCGGAGGATCCGGGCAAGGTCATCTTCGGAGTACTCGTTGACCACTTGAGCTGCGGTGAGGGGGTTATCGAGAGAATCCATCCGCATGTCGAGGGGCGCGTCCTGGTGGTACGAGAAACCTCGCTCGGGGAGGTCAAGCTGCGGCGAGGACACACCGAAATCGAACAGGATTCCGTCGGCGTACGGTATGCCGGCCTCCACAAGCAGTCGGTCGAGTTCTCCGAAGTTTCCCTTCAGAAGGATGGCTTGCCGGCCGAGGCGGAGTGCGTCTTCTGCTGCGTCAAGTGCTGATTCGTCTTGGTCGATGCCAACCAGTATTCCGGAAGGCGCGATTGAATCTGCTATCCGCTTCGCGTGTCCTGCCCCGCCTAAGGTACAGTCGACGACTATCGAACCGGGGTGCAACGACAAGTGCTGCGTGACCTCGGCCAGCAAAGCTGGGGTATGCCGGTATTCCTTTGTCAAGGCTCTACAGGAGGCCCGCGTCGGCGAGCTCCTTGGCGAGTTCTTCGATATCGGATGTGGTTTCGCCCTCGTAGGACGACCACGTTGCGGCGTCCCAGACCTCGATCCGGTTTCCGTTACCTGTGATCTGGACTTCTTTGCCGAGGCCCGCGTACTCACGGAGGGCCTCGGGAAGCCGGACCCGCCCGGCGCTGTCCAGTTCCGCCTCCACCGCGCCTGCTGTGAAGAAGCGGCGAACGGCGCGGTACTTCGGGTCGAAGTCGTCGCGTCCCATGAGACGCTGCACGAACTGGGAGTAGTCCTCCGAGGGATACACGTACAGACACTTCTCGAAGCCCTTCGCGACGACGACTCTACCTGTCATCTGCTCGCGGAACTTCGCAGGAAGTGAGACACGACCTTTGGCGTCCAGCGTGTGCTGGTACTCGCCGAGGAACATGATCTCCCGTGTCCTCCCCGCTCCGGTTCACCCATCCAAGCTCGTTCGGGCAAACTGCCTTCTCCCCACGCTTGTAGACTGTATGCCACTTTATCCCACTTTGCAACTCTTTTGTGGGAATGCATCCCACTTCACGGGCGCATGGCACACACAGTCGCCAAGGCGGTCGGTCGAACACAGGCGCAGTCAGTGAGTCGCGGCCTGCGGGTGCACGCTCTCCCTTGACTCGCGACCGTGAACCATCGACAGATATCGAGCGTCTATTGAGAAGGTTGGAAGGAATTCGGACGTTGATAGCGGAACAAAGAAGGCAAGTGTCTACTACCGGATGCCAGGCATAGCGCAATCCATGTTGCCCTGCCTCCGAGGTAGCGAGTAGAATCATCGAGGACCTACAGGTCAACACGGAGGTGACGTTCCTCAATGACTCCGAACATCGCAGCACCGATCTTTTACACGCTCACGCTTGCCTTCTTCGTCGTCATCGCCATCGGAGTTGCACTGGGCGCGTACGCGGCCACGCAGCTCAAGAAGCGCGAGGAGCAGTCCACTAGGGACTAGCTCCGCGACGGTCCGCTGTCGCAACACCCCGAACGCCCTTCCGCCACGAACCGGAGGGCGTTCGGTCGTTCTGGGCCGGCGCATGACGCAAGGAGAACCCATGAAGAGGCATTCGCATCGAAAGGTTCTTGGGGCGGTCGCCCTCGCCATGGTCTTGACGTTGGCTGCATCCGCCCTGGCGGGCTGCGGGTTGTACTCGCGCTCGGACGACACAGAGAGTGCGGAATCGAGTCTCGACACCGAGGCGGTACCTCTCAAGGAGGCCGGGACGCCGGGTGTGGCGGAGATCGAGGTGGCGGAAGTTCCGGGGGACGACGAGGCGGTCTCCGAGTACCGTGGCTCCGCCGAGGACGCATCGACCGTCCCACCCGAGGATCGTCTGGTCATTCGCACGACCGGCATCAGACTTCGCGTTGACGACGTCGCAGAGGCAGCCAAGACGGTTCGCGACCTGACGTCCGAGTTCGACGGGATCATCACGGTGCTGCAGGTCAGCACGGACGACGACGCTCCCGTGTACGACTACGATACGTCGGGGCCGCTCTCGGACGGCGAGCCCCTGTCTGGCTACATCACAGTCCGCATCCCGGCGGACAGTCTTGAAGACTTCACCGAGCGCGTGGTCGCTCTCGGCACGGTGCTCCAGCAATCCGCCGAAGAGTCGGACGTGACCCAGGCGCACATCGACCTCACCGCACGTCTCAAGAACCTCCAAGCACAGGAAGCGCGCCTCCGCCAGTTCTTCGATGCGGCGAAAACGGTCGAGGAGATGCTGTCCATCGAGGACGCACTGGGCCGCGTGCGGGGCGAGATAGAAGCCATGCAAGCGCAGATAGCCTACCTCGAGCGGCAGGCCGCGATGGCTACGGTCACCATCCAGCTCGCTAGGCCGGAGCCGCTCGTCAGCTCCGAAGAAGAGACTTCCGGATTCCGGGACGCTCTCAAAGACGGCATTGCGGCGGCCGCGGACCTGGTCCAATACATTCTCGTCATCGTGATCGCGACTTCCCCGATCTGGGTTGCGGCGATCCTCGTGGTAGGAGTGATTCTCGGGATCCGAGCGATTCTTGGACGTCGAGGCCCGCGTAAAGAAGACGGGGGTCCCCGAGACTCGAGTCAGTCGCAGTGAGCCTGATGCACCCGAAGATTCGGATGCCGCTTTGGGCGGCGGTCGCCATACCGGCCGCCGCCTACACGCTACGCTCCGCGCTGCGCGGCTGGGACTTCAGGCTGGACCTACCCGCCGACGCCCTGGTCTTCGGCATGCTCGTCATCTTGGTCGCCCTCGTCGCTTTCGCCCGACGCTCTCCTCCGCCGAACGACGAACACGACGTATTGGCCGATGAGGTGGAAAAGGAAGACCGTCGCCCCGGCCAACCCCGGTAGAACGACGAGATCTTCCATGAAGTCCAGTGCCTCCACGCCGGGCGTTCCCGCACCGCCCACGACGGTCAGCCATCCCCCCAGGGCAACGCCAACGACGACGCCGATTCCCCACGCCGCCGCCCCGACGACCGCTCGCCCGAGCCTGAACCGTCCGTTCACGCAGACCTCTATTCGAGTTCCGGCATCGTTTCTGGAACCACCACCGTGCCGCTCGCGATGTCGCCTTGCGCCCTCCGAACAGCCTGAATCGTAGAACGCGAGATGGTGTCATCGAAGGCATGGAACGGAGCGAGGCCGACACCGTCCTCGGCTATCCCGAACTCCAGGTTTCGCCCCGTCTCAAGCGAGCCCGAGAGGAACCGTTCGACTGCTTCGTAGACCACCACGTCCACACGCATCATCGCAGATGTGAGCAGAACGTCGCTGGCACCGGGAATCGTGACACTCTGGTCTGTCTCCACGCCGATCAGGAGACAACCCTCGTCCTTGGCCACATCCAGGACAGCTAGTCCCGACTGCCCGGCGGCAATCAGTATGACGTCGGCTCCACGCCTGATCTCAGTTCGGCAGATATCGGCTCCGCGCTCCTCGTCCTCGAATGAATTCGTGTATGCGGACAGAACGGTTGCCGTTGGATTGACCGACATGACGCCCGCGGTGAAGCCGGCCTCATATCGCTCGACTAGCGGAACGCGCGCCCCTCCGATGAAGCCGACGACGTTCTTCCTGTTGATGCGGCGATCGAGGTCCAGATCGAGGGTGCTCAGCCCGGCCACGACTCCAGCCAGGTAGGCAGCTTCGTGTTCCTTGAAGATGAGACCCACGGTGTTCGATCCGGGAGTCCTATACGGTTGGTCGATACCGGCGAAGATCGCGTCGGGGTTCTCGGCCGCGGTCCTTGTGGTGGGCACCATCATCCACTCACCTACGGTGAAGAGCATGTCGCCGCCGCTCTTGACCCCGTTCTTCAGGTTGTCCGCATACTGCTCCGGCCGACTTGACGCCATGACTCGGACTTCTACATCGAAGTCGTCCTCGGCATCACGCAAGCCCTCCTCCGCCAAAGCATTGAAGCTTCCCTCGGTTCCTTCACCGATCTCTCGAACCAAGACGATCTTCGGCGGAGACGTCCGAGCATCTTCACCAGATTGAGTCACGCCCGCGGAGTCCCTGCACCCCCCGACGAGGGC
>JAOUET010000228.1 GCA_029858605.1 Coriobacteriia bacterium
GCACGAGACGACCACCAGGCCCGCCGAGGTCAGCGACACCGGCTCTGACAGTCGGGGCAATGCCCGGCAACGCTGCACCGGCAATCTCGCCTGTCGCTGACCGGTGGCGTCGCTCACGAGCACAAGCGCCATAGAGTCCTCGGATGTGGTGCGAGCCGCATCGCTGGGAACTGGCACCTCATCGTGTTCATCGGCAACGTATAGGTAGATGTTTCCGCTCTCATCCGCGCCAATCAGCTGCCCGGCGGTCGGCACGCTCAACGAGAATCCGTCGTCCGGCACGCCTACCGTCTGGTCGTGTGTCCCGACCTCACCCGCAGCGATGGAATACGCGCGCGTGTATGCGGTCCCGTCAAGCCCGAATCCCCAGCCGTCGAAGGTTCCGGTCGAGGCATCCTCGTCGCCAAGTTGGGCGCCTGCGCGCGCCACTGGCACGAGCCTGCTCGTCATCGTCGTGTGATATGTCTCCGGGTCCACCTCCGATACATCGATACGAGCATAGACTGCGTCGTGCGTCTCCCAGACCGCGCCGCTGTTGACTTGTAGGGGGATCTTGTAGGCCGTCTCGAGGCCGTCGCCTACGGATACGAGAACGGCTGTCTCGGATTCGCCGTCGCCACCGGACTTCGCGATCACGTAGGAGAACCCGCCGTCCGTGGGGGCGAAGAGCGTGGATCCAAGAGGCGCCGAGTAGCTGCCCCGAAGGCCGCCTTCCAGGTCGAACCAACGAACACGCGAACCCGCGTATCCGCTCACACGATCCGCAACGAACACGTACTCGTCAGAGACGAACACCGACTCGACGCTCAGGAAATCCGTGTCCTCGTACGCGGTCACACCCTGGTCTTCGGGACCGCGATCGAGATGCAGCAGCAACCGGACATCCTCGAAGTCAGCCGTGGCCTGAGGCGCGAGCACCGCGCTGGATTCTTCCCCCGCCGGAGACCCGCCGAGAAGATACGTCGCGACACCGGTGCCGAGGACGATCACCGCGAGCACGAAAGTCACCACAATGTACCGAGAGCGCGACGCTCTCGCCATGAGCGTCATCCTTTCAGTATGGACGAACGAGGGGCACGTCGAAGAAGTGGAATGTGTTCGGGAATACGCTCCACACCAAGTACGCCGCCAGCATAAGCGGCAAGATCACGGTCATCGCGAGGTAGAATCCACGACCGCCCCACCGGTAGAAGAGTCGTGCATGTATCGCCAGCCCGTAGGCGATCCAAGTCAGGAGTGACAGCGTCTCCACGATCTCCCACTGCCAGAACGTGCCGAACAATACGTAGAGGTAGAACGAGCCTGTCAACAGCATCGCTGTGAAGGCAGCGAACCCGACGAGCACCATCTGGGTCATCCGTTCTTCGGCGCTTTGACGGGTCAGGCCAAACGGCTCGAAGCCGAATAGCATGAGCACGGCCATCGTCGCAGCCAGCAGGAACGGCACAAAAGCCAGCCAAGCGAAGAGAACGTGGACATCGACCCACAGCGACTGCTCGGAGATCGTCAACGGCACGGGGTCCGATCTGAACCTCGACCCGTAGAGCATCAGGGCTACCACCCATGGCGAGCCGATCCTCCACAACTGACCCAGACCCTTCGGCGCCCTGCTCGTGAACGACGCGACAACGCACGCGAAGAGCACAGACCAGGATGCGGCATATGTGTTCTCGAACGTGCCGAAGATCGGCGGATGCCCGACTTCGCTCCATCTGATTGCGAGTGCGACCGTGGCGGCCAACCAAGTAGCCACCAGCACCGGCCTTCCTAGTCCGGCGAATCTGGGGAGGCCGAGACTCAAGATGGACAGGCCGGTGAGTGCCAGTCCACCCACCCAGACCAGACCGTACAGTATATCGGCCATGCTCACGATCTCGCCCTTTTCGACTCGGCTATCGGCAGGAAGCGATGGAGTCTTCGCAGTCCTGCGGCCCGTCCACCCACATCCAACCAAGCATCGACCCTCAACCCATCGTGCGTTTCCCAAGCGCGCACGTCATGTCTTCGGCTCAAGAGGCGCAAGCTGAGTCCCCCAACCATCAGAAGTGACGCGAGAACCATCAGGGGCATGCCGATCGACCTGTTCAGCCTATAGGTGCCGTGCCGCCTGAGTTCGTCGACCGTCAAGACCGCATCGCCGATCGCGAGCGGCTCGCCGAGCGACACGACCCCCCTGGCGAGCACCTCACCTGTCAGCATCGACTTGACAGCAAGACGAAACCGAGGCTCGGCGATGTTATACGACAGCGAAACATCACGGCCTTCGATCTGCCCGTAGTCCGGAAACGCGACAACATAGAGACGCAGACCAGACTCTGCAAGTTCGATACTGTCCTCAGCGCCCGGTGGGAAGATGTTCATCGCCGCGATCGCTTGGTCCTCGGTCCCATCCGCCGACTCGTATGTGACGACCGGCGCCAGACCGTAGTCCTGGATGCTCAGCATCGTGAGCGGATCGAACCAGTGGGGCTGCGAAAGCGATGCATCGTATGTTCGCCCATCAGCCTGCGCAATCGTGCTGGACAGCGTCGTGAAGAGCAGCACGTCCTCGTGGTATTCGACGTCGATCGACTTGACCGTGTCTCCTTCCACGAGTCGGCGTCCCCACTCTGCGTCTTGCGAAGCGGGCAGCGTGTCGACGATGGGCTGTCCCTCGATGGCCCTGAACGACATGGACTTGCTGACCGCGAAGTGCATGATGATCGCAACTCCGAAGAGCACCACC
>JAOUET010000042.1 GCA_029858605.1 Coriobacteriia bacterium
GAACCGTCCTCGACGAGATCGGCGATCCGATCCTGCACCTCTTGAGGAATTGCGTGGATCACGGCATCGAGTCGCCCAAGGAACGAGAAGCCGCGTGCAAGTCTACTCGAGGCCTGGTGCGTTTGGACGCGACGCGCGATCGCGACCAGGTGCGCATCACAGTCTCCGACGACGGACACGGCATCGATGTCGAAAGCGTGTGGAAGAAGGCGTGCGATCTTAGCCTTGCCAACGCAGAAAGCCGCGACACCTACTCTGAAAACGACATCTTGCTCTTCACTTGCGTCCCGGGCTTCTCAACCGCCGACAAGGCCACGAAAGTCTCAGGTCGCGGGGTCGGCATGGACGTCGTGAAGGGCAAGATCGAGCACCTCGGAGGCACGCTCCGAATCCAGTCGCGGCCGGGTCTGGGAACAGAGGTCGTACTCACTCTGCCGCTCACGCTCGCTATCATCCAGGCGCTGATGCTAGGCGCACGAGGGCAGGTCTTCGCGATGCCTCTTTCGTCCGTGGACGAGGTGATGGACCCGGACGATGTCGTTGTGGACACCGTCGACTCGGCTCCCGTGGTCGTGTTGCGTGAGGGCACCGTAGCGCCGGTGTTCCCACTCGATGCAGTCCTCGGGCTCGATAGCGATCTGTACAGGAGTCCGACGTCGGGCGAGCATATCGTCCTCATCGACTCGGGAGGGGTCAAGCGCGCCCTCCTCGCGGAGGAGCTGCTCGGCAGGAGAGAGATCGTGATCAAGCCGCTGTCTCGCATGTTCCGCAGGGTTCGAGGGCTGGGCGGTGCAACGGTTCTGGGCGACGGCAGGGTGGCCTTGATACTCGACCCCCGAACCATCTTCCCGTCCCGAGAGGAGGTCGTGTGAGACTCGAGGATCTCACGGATCTGCAACTCGACACTTTGCGCGAGTTGGGAAGCATAGGGTCAGGCCATGCCGCAACCGCGTTGTCTCAACTCATGGGGAAGCGGGTCGCCCTCAGGAACCCCGAGCTCAAGTTGATCCCGCTCGGAGACATCCCGGGCGTGTTCGGCGGTCCGGAGCAGCTCGTGGGAGCAGTGTACGTAAGACTGCTCGGCGATATCGAGGGGGGAATGCTGTTCTTGGCTCCGCGCGCATCGCTTCTTGCACTGTTCGATCTACTGCACGCGAGGAACCCGGGTACGACCAAATCCTTCGGCCACGAGCAGGAGAGGCTGATTACGCACGTGGCGTCCGTTCTCGCTGCTTCCTATATTGCGGCCATCGCCAGGATGGCGGATCTGAACGTTCTGCCGTCGACGCCTTCCTTCGTTCTCGACATGGCCGGAGCGATTCTGGAGGTGGCGACAACGCAGGCGGGCATTAAGGCGCTCAGCGCAATGCTAATACGCACGGCGTTCTACCAGGAGACGACGGACGTCGACGTCGCTCTGTTCTTCATGCCCGAGCAGGACAGTCTCGAGATTCTTCTAGGTCGCTTGGGGATGGTGTGACGAGCGATTCCGACAAGCGGCTCCCCTCCGATTTCGCCGACGCGAATGTCATCAGCATCGGTGTAGGTGAGCTTGCCGTAGCCGCACTTCCAAACTACCTGATGACCCCCGCTTTGGGATCGTGCGTAGGCGTTGCACTCTACGACTCGTTGCTCCAGCAGGGCGGGCTTGCACACATCATGCTTCCTTCGCCAACGGATTGTGCGCGAGCCGAGCGTCTCGAGCGGTTTGCCACCGTGGCCGTGCCGGCGTTGGCCCAGGCCATGACGGAGATCGGTTCCGCCCGACGCAGGCTCGTGGCCAAGATCGCAGGCGGGGCTGCGATGTTCCAAGCAGACGCCGCTCTCGCGACGATTGGTGATCGCAACGTCGCGGAGGTCAGAAAGCAGCTGAGGCTACTGAGAATCCCGATCGTTGCCGAAGATGTAGGCAATGGCCATGCACGCACGGTGGAGCTGCACCTGGACACCGGGTTGTTCATTGTGCGCAGCTACCTGTACGGTGTGAAGAGGTTGTAACGTGGGCCCTGGTGGGACAGAGAGACTTGCGATGGGCAAGACGGAGATGGCCTCGCAGCAGTCGCGTGCGGGAGCCGACCGACTCACGATCGCCATCGTGGGCGGCAGTCTGCGCTCGGCTTCGATCCTGAGATTGCTCAGCGAGGTCGAGAACATAGATGTCGCAGCTGTGGCGTGCCAGAATGTCTCCGCGCCGGCCGTGCGTTTGGCCGAAGACCTCGGACTCTTCGTGACGCGAGATCTGAGCGAGGTCTACCAGATATCGGAGCTCGACCTCATCATCGACATGTCGGAGGATTCCGCGACGCACGCTGCCCTCGAGGCCCAGCGCCCCGACGGAGTCGAGATGATCGGCACGAACGGCTCGGAACTCGTGTGGGATCTCCTTGTGGCCAAGAAGCGTGGAGAAGAGCAGGAGAAACTATTCGTTGAGCTTCAGGTGGCCTACGACAAGATTCGCAGCCACGAGCGCAGGCTCCAGTCCAGCAAGGAGGCACTCGAGCGCGCCAACGAGGAGCTCGAAACCCGCCTAGCGGAGATCTTCTTCACCCACGAGTTCTTCAAGGCGCTCACGAGTTTCAGCACTGTGGATGACGTGTGCTCCCTGATCGTTGACGGGGCGAACGGCATTCTCGGGGCCGAGGTGTCGGTGGTCTACCTGTTCGATCAGGACACGTGGACATTCAGGCTCCGCGCTGCCCAGGGGCGCTCCGAGGAGGTCTTCGAGCCCGTCGTGCCGGTGACCGACACGGTCCTCGGTGCCGCTTTCCGCGACGGCGCGCTTCAAGAGCCGGACGTTCCGGCGGATGCACCTTCGGCAGCCTGGAACCGCCAAGGGGGCGACGTTCGCTCTCAGGCCGCGGTCCCACTTCGTACCGGCGACCACGTCATCGGCGTGATGGTCATCGCTTCGGCCCACTACCGGGAACTGACTCCTGCCGAAATGGAGCGGCTGCAGGTCATAGGCAACCAGTCGTCACTCTCGCTTCAAAACGCCCTGTTGCACGAGGAGCTGGAGCGTTTGTCGGTCACCGATCGACTCACCGAGCTCTACAATCACGGCTACTTCCATCAAAGGCTTGACGAAGAGGTCGGCCGAGCGAGCCGTTTCCGCCACGATCTTGCGTTGATCATGATCGACATCGACGGCTTCAAGGAGTTCAACGACACCTACGGGCATCCGCGGGGCGACAAAGTCCTGCAGATCGTCAGCAACGTCATCAAGGACAACTTGCGCGACATGGATATCGCGGCCCGCTACGGCGGTGAGGAGTTCGTGGTAGTGCTGCCCGAGACCGATGCAGAGGGCGCAAGGGCGGTTGCGGAGCGCATCCGCGAGGGTGTGGCTGCCTGCGAGTTCGTCGGGGGCGAGGGTGTCCCGCCAGTCCACAAGTCCGTATCGCTGGGTGTTGCATCGTTCCCTCGGCATGCGACGAGCCCGTCGCGACTGCTGGAGGCGGCGGATCGCGCGATGTACGCCGCCAAGCGGGAGGGAAAGAACAGGGTATCGCTGGCAAAACGGTGAGGGGGCTCGGGCTCGCATGAGCTTGAAGCGCGCGCTTGAGTCGCTTCCTGCGGACCGCGAAACCAGCAGCACTGTCCGCGATATCCTCACGATGTTCCGTCGGCACCCCGACGCGTGGATGTCCTGTCGTCACGTGGCGAACATCGTGGACCGTTCCGTCGAGACTAGCCGAGGTATTCTCGCGGTCTTGGCCGAGAGCGGCGTGCTAGACTTCGATTCTGCCGAGAGCAAGTATCGATACGAACAAGACACATTGCTCAATATAGAGATAGACCGGTTCGTCAGACGAGTCGACAGCCATGCTGGTGCTGTGCAGTCCAACGTGGAGCGCTTCCGTCAGCGATATGGATCGCGATGACGCAGCGCGCGTGTCCGTGAGTGGGGCGCGCTGAGGGAGAAGATGAAGTGAAACCCATCCTGCCCGGTGGGCGTGGTCCCGATGTTGAGGACGTGCAGCGCAGGCTGCTGATTCTCGGATACGATCTCGGCCCCACAGGCGTCGACGGCGTCTTCCTGGGCATGACGCGTGATGCGGTCGTCGCCTTCCAGTCGGCTCAGGGACTGTCCGAGGACGGCATCGTTGGCGAAGAGACATGGTCGACGCTTGTCGATGAGACTTTTGTACTGGGCGATCGCATGCTCTACCTGCGGCTACCGTACTTCCATGGGCGCGACGTCCGCGTGCTGCAGTCCGGGCTAAACATACTTGGTTTCTCGTGCGGCGAGCCGGATGGGATATTCGGCCCGTTCTGCGAGAGGGCTGTGCGCGAGTTTCAACGCAGTTGCGGTCACGCCGATGACGGCATCGTGGGTGCGGAGACGGCCCGTGCTCTCGAGGGTCTGCGGCACGTATGGGAGGGGAAGGATCCCCGCATGGCCTCGACGGCGACGGTCGCGCCTGCGCGGACGGTCGACGTCCTGAGACGTCACGAGGTGACGGTCGAAGGACGAGGCGACGCTGCCAAGGAGATAGCCCAGCGCTTCGTGAACCTTGCGCTGGCTACTTGTGAGGGCGCTCTGGTTGTTATGAGTGACGGCACCGATGCGACCGAGCCGGCGCTGCGCCTGAAGCTTGTCGAGCCCCCGGTGGAGACGCTGGAGGGCGTGCCGCTCGTCGCCCTCGGCGGCGACGACGCCTCGGCGCTCGCGGGTCGTCTCACTACTGCACGCTTCGCTCTACCGACGGACTGCCGAGACGTTCTGATCGACGTGGGTTTCGTCGAGAGGGCCGACGAGATCGGCTATCAGCGTCGGGCGATCAGACTGCTCGACGCGGTCTGTGGTGCTCTGGCCGCGGATGCTGTCGCGTGGTAAGATTTATCGGTTGCACTGCAACCGACTGCCAGGGGAGGTCATCGCTCTGACAGCCAGGCTTTCGACTACGATTGCGCTGTTCCTGGCGCTCATGCTCGCCCTTCTGGCGATCCCCGCACACGCTGCACCGTCCATCGGTGACAAGCGTGCTCAGGCGCGTGTCGTGAAATCGCAGATGGACGAACTCGATCGTCAGGTAGAGGTCGCATCAGAGGACTACAACGAGGCATCGATCAAGCACCAGAGACTCGTCTCGCAAGTTGCCGACATTCGCAAGGAACTCAAGAAGACGAAGAAGCGCATCGGTGAGCTCGAGGGTCATCTGAACACGCGCGCCGAGTCCATGTATCGCAGTGGACCACTGTCTTTGCTCGAGGTCCTTCTGGCCGCTCGTAGCTTCGAGGAGCTCGCGACGACGTGGGATCTTCTCAAGGACATGAACGAGAGCGATGCCGGCGCCATTGCCGAGCTCAAGATAGTCAGGGCTGAAGCAGAGAAGATCGAGAGCGACCTAGAGGCGCGCGAAGGAGAAGCGCGCCAGGTGCGCGAAGAGATGGCGGCGAAGAAGGCGAGCATCGAGGACAAACTCGGCGATCGCGAGCGGATGCTGTCGGGTCTCGAGTCCGAGATAGCCGATCTCGAGGAAGCCGAGCGCGCTCGTGCCGCTGCAGCCGCAAGGGCCGCGGCGCGGGCCGCAGCTGCGGCATCGTCCTCGTCGTCGAACGTGGAGAAGCAGTTTCCGCCGCCGACACGCGCACCACGAAGCGAAGTCGTCAACATTGCGATGCGCTACCTCGGTGCACCGTATCGCTGGGGCGCTTCAGGCCCCAACGCCTTCGATTGCAGCGGGTTCACCATGTTCGTCTACTCCCAGGTCGGCGTTTCTCTGCCGCATTCGTCGCGTGCCCAGCTCGGTTGCGGAGAGAGAGTCAGTCGCTCAGATTTGCAGCCTGGCGATCTGGTGTTCTTCGGCTCGCCCATTCATCACGTCGGCATTTACGTCGGCGGCGGCAACTACATCCACGCGCCGCATACCGGCGCAGTGGTTCGCATCGATCCCCTGAGCCGCGGCGACTACTCCGGCGCCTGCAGGCCATAGGGTCTCAAGCCCACCAGGGCGTTGTGCCGATGTCTATTGTGTGACGGTCGCTGCGCGGCTGTGCGGTATTCTGATACCTGCTGGCGCTTTCGCGTGTGTGGACGGTGGCTTGATGGCAGAGATCGACGCACTTCTCAAGACAATGACAGAGCGGGGATCGTCGGACTTGCACATCAAGGTCGGCAGTCCGCCCGCCATCCGCTTGAACGGCAAGCTGATTGTGCTGCGCGATCAGTTCCAGTCGCTGACCCCCGAACAATGCCAGACTCTCGCCACGGGCATGATGGACGAGCGTCAGCGGCAGACATTCGAGAACCACCGCGAGGCGGACTTCGCCTACTCGCTATCTGGTGTCGGCAGGTTCCGCGTGAACGTGTTCCATCAGCGTGGCAGCATCGGAATCACCCTGCGCCGTGTTGCGACAGAGCGCGCGACCATCGAGGAACTCGGCCTTCCGCCTGTGATACGTCGTCTTGCCGACGAGCCTCGAGGCCTGGTTCTGGTGACCGGTACGGCCGGCTCGGGAAAGACCACCACGCTGGCCGCGATGATCGATCACATCAACGGCACGCGCGAAGGGCACATTGTCACGATCGAGGATCCCATAGAGGTCTTGCACCAGGACAAGAAGTGCATTGTCAACCAGCGTGAGGTCGGCATCGACACGGAGAGCTACGCCGATGCGCTGCGCCATGTCGTACGGCAGGATCCGGACGTGATCCTCATCGGCGAGATGCGCGATCACGAGACCGTGTCTGCAGCCCTTACCGCCGCCGAGATCGGCAACCTGGTGTTCTCGACGCTCCACACGATCGATGCGACCGAGACGGTCAACCGAATCATCGACTTCTTCCCACCCTACCAGCAGAAGCAGATTCGTCTGATGATGGCAGCCACGATGAAGGGGATTGTCTCGATGCGGCTGATCCCTTCGATCAACGGAGGCCTCGTTCCGGCGGTTGAGGTGATGGTGATGACCGGCACGATCCGAGAGTACGTCACCGATTCCGAGAAGACCTACCTCATTCGCGACGCTATGGAAGAGGGCGAGTACTACGGTATGCAGACCTTCGACCAGTCGCTGCTCAAGCTGTACCAGGATCGGCAGATCACACTCGACGACGCGATGGCGATGGCGCACAACGCCCACGACTTCAAGATCAAGATCCGCCAGCTTGGCGTCGATCCACACAAGGCGGCCGAGACCGGCATCTACTAGCGAAGTCGTCCCCTAGTTCGCGATGCCGAGTTTCGCGAGCAGAGCGTTGACCTCGGCAGGCATCGAACCCAGACCACCCATGTGCTTCCTGAGGTACGAGTTCTCCATGAGGAGTTTCATCGTAATGATGAAGTAGTCTCTCTTCAGCTTCGACATCGTCGGTATCTGCCGCAGCTTGCCCATGTAGAAACGGCGGTAGCAGTCGATCACCGTTTCCATGAGCTCGTCCGTCGTCATGTTCTTCGGTTTCACGACGGGGGCAACCAAGTTGTAGTCCTCGTAGTCACGGCTGACTATGTATGGCTCGAGGTCCTTGTACATATCCGCGTACGGCCAGGGTGCGATCGTGAGGAAGAACGCCAGATCCGGGTTGTAGTGCGTGGCGAGTTCGAGCGTCGACTCGATCGTCTCGGGCGTGTCGTCAGGCAGGCCGAGGACAAGGCTCGTCTCGGAGATTATGTCATGCTCGTCAATCAGCTCGAGGGCTCGTTTGCCTTGCGATACCTGCGTGTTCTTCTTGAACATATCGAGGGTAGCCTGGTCGGTTCTCTCGACTCCCACGTAGATGTGGCGAACGCCCGCTTCGCGATAGCGCGCCAAGCGCGCCTCGTCGCGAAGCACGTCATCGACGCGCGTTTCCATGAGTATGTGCGTCCCGACCTCGCGCTCCACGAGCATGTCCAGGATGGCGTACCAGCGGTCCGGATCGAGGGTGGGAGTCTCGTCCGAGAACATGACGACGCCCACACCGAAGCGATCGCGAAGCATCTCCATCTCCGCGACGACGCTCTCGGGCGAGCGCGCCCTCCAGGTGCGCTGCCAGAAGACTTGTTGCGAGCAGAACGAACACTGCTGATCGCAGCCCCGAGACGACGACATGACGGCAAGCTTCGTGTCCGGGATCGGATAGAACGAGTAGATGTCCCAGTCGATGAGGTCCCACGCCGGAACCAGAGCATCCAAATCGTCGATGAAGGGGCGGGCAGGTGTCGCGTGCACTACTCCGTCGGAGTCACGGAATGCGATCCCGTTGACTTTGCCGGGGTCATCGCCGGAGCGAAGGCATGACATGAGCTCGGGTGCTGTCCGCTCGCCTTCGCCACGCAGCACGAAATCGATCGCGTCGCCGTCCCTGGTCAGCACCTCGTCGTACATGAAGTGTGCGTGCACGCCACCGATTCCGGTCACGACACCGGGGAGCGTTTCTTTTGCCCGCCGAAGCAGTGCAGCCGCCTTGGGGAACGACGCCGTGTAGGATGTGGTGAGCACGACGTCTGGCTTGGCGTGTTCGAGTTCGACGGCGATGCGATCCAGATCGTGATTCATCGTCATCGCGTCGTAGATGATGGGATCGAATCCCGCATCACGAAGAGCGCCTGCGATGTACGCGAACGCGACGTTGGGCCAACTCCCGGCGGTCTCGACCACACCGCTGTGGTAGGGAGGCGTTACGAGGGCGACACGTTGGATCATCCCGACTCGCTTTCGATGGACGAGCAGCCCGAAACCCAGGCAGAATCAGTACTGATGGGACGCAGACATATTCTAGCATCTTGCGATACCGTAACCGGCGAGGGCGCCGGTGCGTTACAAGGGGACGGAGACGTGTTGCGCGGATGACCGCGACTGACGAGAGGCACATTGACAGGCTGGTCCGACGAGCGGTGCGCGGCGATGCGACTGCGTTCGGGAGTATCTACGATGCGTACGTCGACAGGGTGTACGCGTTCGTGTGTTCGCGCGTGCGCGATGCGCACGATGCCGAGGACGTCACCGAGACGGTCTTCCTCAAGGCGTTCGAGGCGATTCGCGACTACGACCTTCGCGGACTGCCTTTCGGCGCGTGGCTGTTCCGCATCGCCCGTAATGCCACGATCGATTTCGTCAGGCGTTCGGCTCGTACGCCTGACGCAGTCGAGGATATCGGTGACTACATCGGACCTGCCGACGACGATGTCGAGGCTGAAGTAGATGCACGTATCGGTGGCGAGACGGTCAGAGCTGCTGTCGGGAGGCTCACCGAAGAACAGGCGGCTGTGATCGCATGCAGGTATTTCTGGGACATGGACATACGAACAACGGCACGAGTACTCGATCGCACGCAGGGTGCGGTCAAGGCTCTGCAGCACCGGGCGCTTCGCAGCCTCGCCAAGGTGCTGGAGGAGATGAGCGGCGATGAGTGACACAGGGCGTCGTGATGAAAGGCCGACGGTGCCACTCGAGTCTTTGCTGAGGGATTCAGTGTCGGGCCCCCCCGGCGAAGTCAGAGAGCGCATGCGGTCCAGCATTCTTGCCGATATGGAAGGGCGACAGGCCATGAGTACCTTGGCCGTCCGTCATGTCTTCGCGCGGGCTGCGGTCGCGTTCGCCACGCTGTCCCTCGGTCTGGGTGCGACCTCTTTGGCGGCAGCCAACTCGCTTCCCGGCAGTCCTCTGTACCCGTTCAAACGTGCGATGGAGGAGGTCCGCGTCCAGTTCTCGCCGCGTGCAGAGCGCAGCGACGAACTCGTCGATGTTGCCAAGGAGCGAGTCCGTGAGGTTCGAGAGCTCATGGAATCCGAAGCCTCGAAGGAGGCGGTAGAGACCGCTGTCGAGGGCTTCGGCGATGCGGCGCAACGCGCACTCGAGGAAGAGCAGAACCCGCAACGGCAGCGCGAACAGGCACGCGAGCTGGAAGAGGCCGTGTCGGGCGAGTCCGAGCGCGTGAGGAAGCGCGTGGAAGAGGGCGTCGAGGACGCCCCCGACACCCCGGGAGGAAGTCCCGGTTCTGGTCCTGGGTCGGGTCAAGGCGGTGGGACTGAGAACCCAGGGTCCGAGGGGGGAACGCCGGAGGCGGGGACCGGTGGGGAACAGAGCGGTCCCACCGATCCGTCGGGCGGCGGAAAGCAGCCGTAACCTCGTCGGCCTTATCATCGTTTCTCTCTGCGGAGGGGCGCGTGGATCTCCAAAGGAAGTGAGACACGTGTTCACACCGAAGAGGGTACTGATCTCGATCACGATCGCCGGATTGATGCTCGTGTGGGCGACGCCGGCAGTTGCCGCCCGCGGCACATCCGCGGATTCGGATTCCGAGTCTGCGACTGCACGGACTCGGACGCAGACGCAGACGCAAGCTCAAGTGAGGTCGGGGGAAGCCTCTGGCACGCAGCAGGCGGGCGATTGTGACTGCGACAAGTCTCAGACACAGACTCGCGAGCGCGAACAGGCGCGAGAGGCGTCGGGCGAAGCCGCGTCGGTTGGCGATGGCGTTGAAGTGCGCAGCCAGGTCCGAGCAGGCGAGGAAGCGATGACGGGTTCTGGATCCGACGAGCCGACATCGACGGCCTACACGGCGCGAGTGGGCGATGCGCAGGGTCTCGCTGCACGCGTTATGTCATGGTTCCGCAGCGCGTTCGAAGTGCTTTGGCTTGCCCGCTGACCGCAGATGCCCGAGCGCGGTCGAGTCACGTGAGACTGCGGCTGGACCACTAGGAAGGTCGCCTACGGGCGGCCTTCCTTCGCGTGACGAACCAGAGAGTGACGATAGTCGCCGCACCGAGAGTATCCAGCAACCAGTCGCCCACTTGTGGCGTTCGCCCTGGAACGAAGGACTGGTGGAATTCGTCGGTTACCGCGTAGGCGGAGGCGATGACGGCGGCTAGCATGGCGGCGTGAAAGACTCCGTGTCGTCGACCGATCGGCCACAGAAGCAGGCCTGCCAGGACTGCATATTCCACGAAGTGGGCTACTCCAGAGTAGCCTGTGGGAAGACCTGTGGCGGGAACAGAAGAGAGGGCGAAGATCACTCCCATCCACATCATCGCCGGAATCCAGCGAAAGGCCCCATGGTGACCGGGGCGGTCGGGTTCTGTGGTAGTCACGGGTCTCCAGTGTCGGCAACGCGTCGAGTCTAGCACGGTCTTGACTGCCTTTGGCCCTGGTGACAGCGTTCTTCGCAACACTGTGGAAGGGAGGCCGGACTCAATGCGTCGGAGAGCTTCGGTCGCGGCTGCAGTCGCATCGGCGGCGTGCTTCGGGACGCTTGCCGTGCTCGCGAAGTTCGCGTACGAAGGCGGCGCACAGCCACTTCAGCTGCTGGTGTGGAGGTTCACCGTGGCGACCGCTCTGCTCGGGGCCTACGCTGTACTCAGGCGCCCTGGAGCACTGAGGGTGCCGCGAAGTGATGTCGCGCGCTACGCGCTTCTGTCGCTGGCGGGGTACGGTGCCGCA
>JAOUET010000229.1 GCA_029858605.1 Coriobacteriia bacterium
GCTCCTTGCGCCTAATGCCGACGAGCTCCCCCCGCGAAGGTCGTCGACTCGTCGACCCGAGAGCCAAACCTCTCCAGAATCGGCCGCATCGAGACAGCCGGCTATGTGCATCAACGTCGACTTCCCCGAACCGGAAGGTCCCATGATAGCGGCCATCTCGCCGCGGTCGATCGTCAGCGACGCTCCACGCAGCGCCTCGACGTAGTTGTCCCGACCGAGGCGATAGCGCTTCTTCAGGCCGATCACACGGATGATGTGTCCGTCGCGGTCCCCGCCTGTCACCGCGGGGTCCATCGGATTCCCGCCCGCAGTCCCGCTATTCATAACGCAGCGCCTCCACGGGATTCAGGCGTGCGGCGTGCCAGGCAGGGTACAGCCCGCTCACGACACCCAGCACGACCGCGAACGCGAGGGAGCCGATTATCAAGCGCACGCTCACCAAGAAGAGTGCGTTGCCGCTGGCCTCGCCGGCCGCGTTGCCCATCGTGGCCACCACGTAGCCGAATCCGAGCCCCACGATCCCGCCGATGAGTCCCATGACTCCCGACTCCGCGACGAACTGGCCCATGATCTGCCCGTCGCTGGCACCTATCGCCTTGCGCACCCCGATCTCCTTCGTGCGTTCGGCGACCGACATCGTCATCGTGTTGATGACCGACAGGCCGCCGACCATTAACGATATCAGCGCCACCGCATAGATGATCGACGTGAACACGTCGAGAGGCTGCTTCACCTGCTTCTCGAAGTCGGTGGGACTGACGGCTTCTACGCCGTCGACATGGTCTTCGATGCGCGTGGCGATTCGCTCGGGATCCTGTCCCGTTTCGGCGAAAGCAACGAAGTCAGTGGCGATAGTCTCGGGATTGAGCGATGCCGAGACGACATCAGGCAGATCGTCGGCCACCAGCTGCTGGACGTCGTACATGCTCATCACCGCAGAGTTGTCCGGGGCGGTGAGCGTCTTGTCCATGATGCCGACTACCTCGTAGGGGTTGCGATCGCTGCGAACGTCTACATAGCCCCCTACCTGCGCCTTCAGCTGCTTCGCAAGATCCCAACCCAAAACCACCTTGCCGCGATCATCGCTCTTGATCTCACGGCCTTTGGCCATCGTGATCACGAACGTTTCGTAGCCTTCGCTGCGCCCGTCGCTCCCATTGACCGTCGAAATCGTGCCGAAGTTCACACTGGCGGGCTCCTCGTCGAAGAGTACCGACGCCTCCGCGGAGGCCCTGGCTACCCCGGGCACCTCTTCGATCTCGCGGAGGAGCTTGATGTCGAGCGGCGGCGAGGAGACCCCGGCGAGACCGCTGTCGCCGACGACCACGACCTTGCCTTCGTAGTACTCGACTCCGCCTTCGACCAGCAGCGTCAGCTTCTCGGCAAGCGCACCCATGACCACCAAGGCGAATATGCCGATCGAAATCCCGAAGATGGTTAGGAACGCTCGCAGCTTTCGGCGGAATATGTTGCGTATCAGGCGCAACTGGGCGCCCCCCTTGAGACATTCGCGATTGTCAGCAGACAGGAGTATACCCCGCGCGGCAAGCGAGGCGACGGGGCGCACTGTCCGCTATACGTCGAGCGCAAGCTGATCGCCGCCACAACTCTCTTCGGCTTGCTCCCCCGTGGCCGATGCTCCGGTGGCCGCACCTCTGGAGCGCTTGGCCACCAGGTCCCCGAGGATCTGTGCCATCTCGCTCGCGTTCCTAGGTGCGTAGTCGTACTTGCAGTTGTTGAACATCACCCAGGTGCGCTCGGTCTCGGAAGCCAATTCCCGGATCGGGCCTTCCCACTCCCTGAGTTCCTCCGACGTGTAGAACCAGTCGAAGCGATCGGCAGCCGACGAGACTCGAGCGAAATACGTCTCGTGGTTCCGCCCGTGCATCCGAACGTATGCCCAGGAAGCGGTCGCCGCCGTCACCGGCGGCATCGTCGAGCCGTCCGAGAACTGGGGGGCGTCGACACTGACGTACGCCATTCCCCGGTCGGCGAGGAACCTCATCGTCTCCTCCCGTTGCGGACCGGTGACCCAAGAAGGGTGTCGGAACTCGACGAGTATCGGCGAGTCCGGGAGTCCTTCGGCCAGTCGCTCCTGCGCCCACTCGATGTACCTGATCGAGTCGCGCGTCCTGTCGCGGTGCAGTGCCGTGATGTAGGGCGGGAACTGCATCAGCACGCCGCCCATCTTGCCCGCCTCGCGCAGCGGAGCGAGTTCTTCGGCGAAGATCTCAAACGCACGCTCGACCATCGCCGGTTCCGCACCCCTCACCCTGCCGCGCTCCGTGACGTCGTATTCGTAGTCCCGCAAGTCGGGGTGCAAGGAGCGCTCGTCGACCTCGTGACGCGTCATCAAGCCGTACGCTTTGACGTGAAACGTGAAGCCGGGGGGAGTGCGGGCAACCCATTGCTCGGCAAAGCGGCGCTGCGGGAGCCCGTAGAACGTGGAGTCCACTTCTACGGTGTCGTAGCGGGCGGCATAGTAGCGCAGGCGCGCCTCCGCCGAAGATGCCTCGCGCGGATACCAACGCTCGATCATTGTCTTGTCGGTCCACGAACATGTGCCGACGACTACGTCACCCATACGTTTGTGTGTACCCGCGGGCGAAGACGAATGCGCGACCACGGTGGCGGGCACGCGACCGGAAGCCGCACAGCGGGGAGATCAGCATTCGCTTGCCGGAGCGGCTCGCGAATGCGCCGAC
>JAOUET010000230.1 GCA_029858605.1 Coriobacteriia bacterium
CGAGCGCCGCTCCCGCCGGCCAGTATCACGGCGTGGAGGTTCGGGATGGCTTGCGACGTGTCCATCGGACTCGCATTCATGAGGCGGTGTAGCGGACGTTCCGATGGTACCCGAATCACGCACGATGTAGGAGAATGGGCGCGCACGCACGCTACCGGGCGGCTTGCCCGCTTGTGAGGAGGAAGCGCTATGGGTGGAAGCGCCGACATCCGGTTCGGCACGGACGGCTGGCGTGCCGTCATCGCCGACGACTTCACCTACGAGAATCTGCGCCGCGTTGCGGACGCTGCCGGCAAGATATTCGCCGAGGATCACCCAAAGGGCCGCATCATCGTTGGCTACGATACGCGCTTCGAGGCCGGCTCCTTCGCGCGTGCAGCCGCCGAGGTCATCGCCGCTCATGGCCTGACGGTGCATGTGAGCGACCGCTACTGCCCCACGCCAGCTCTGTGCTGGTCCGTGGGTCATGACGACGACGCCGTCGGCGGCGTCATGCTGACGGCGAGCCACAACCCGGCTCCCTACCTGGGGTTCAAGGTCCGCATGAGCGACGGAGGCGCGTCACCGGTGAGCTTCACAGACCGGATCGAGGCGGTATTGGCCTCCTCCGCGTCCGACGCTCGCGGCGAGTACGAGATGGTCGACATCGTGGGACCCTACCTGGTCGCCCTTCGCGGCATGGTCGACGCGGATGCGATTTCGGCGGCGCGACTGAAAGTCGCGGTCGACCCGCTCTACGGGGCCGGCCAGACCTATCTTGCCGAGACGCTGCGCTCTCTCGGCGTCGAAGTGACGGAGATCCACGACACCATGAACCCGGGATTCGGCGGTCTACATCCCGAACCCATCCCACCGCACATAGACGAGCTACGCGATCTCGTCAGCAGCGCCGGCCTCGACGCGGGCTTCATCACCGACGGTGATGCCGACCGCATCGGTGCGGCTGATGCGCGCGGCGAGTTCGTGAACCCGCATCGCATAATCTGCCTCGTGGCGCGTCACCTCGTCGAGGACAAGGGCATGACGGGCCGCATCGTGAAGACGCTGTCCACCTCGGTGCTGGTCGACCGGCTCGCGGCGAGACTGGGCCTCGAGGTGGTCACCACACCCGTCGGCTTCAAGTGGATCTACGAGCAGATGGTAGCCGGCGACGTTCTCATCGGCGGCGAGGAGTCGGGCGGTATCGGCATCCCGTCGCACGTGCGCGAACGCGACGGCCTGCTCATGGCGCTGCTGCTCACCGAGATGATGGCGCAGAAGGGCAAGGGTCTCGGCGAGTTGGTCGAGGACCTGCTCGAGTTCACCGGGCCCATGGAGTACATGCGCTCCGATCTCAAGCTGTCTGCCGAGGTGATGCAGGAGTTCCGGTCGCGGATCCCGTCGCTCGCTCCTGCCGAAGTGGCGGAGTTGCCGGTGGCGGAGATACTGCGCGACGACGGAATCAAGTTCCTTCTGGCCGACGATGCATGGTTGCTGCTCCGGCCATCGGGCACGGAGCCCCTGGTGCGGGTATATGCCGAAGCCTCGACGATGGGCGTAGTTGACGACTTGCTTGCAGCGGGCCGCGTCATGGTCACGGAAGGCGCATAGTACGCCTATGCGCGTCACCATGATCAACAAGTACTACTATCCCCACCTCGGTGGCATCGAGTACCACATGCGCGATCTGGCTCGAGGGCTACTTCGAGCCGGCGTCGACGTTGACGTGCTCGTCTCCAACGAGGAGTCTCACCAAGCGACCGATACCGTCGACGGCGTCAGAGTAGAGCGTCTAGCTCGGATATTCGCGGTCTCATCCGCCCCGGTTGCTCCGGGTATGCCGACCGCGATTCGGCATCTGACTTCCGATGCCGAGGACGGCACGGACCTCATCCACTTGCACAGCCCGTACCCGTGGGGCGAGATATCCTGGCTCTCCGCCAGGGCAGGTCTGCCGTCGGTGCTCACGTACCACAGCGACATCGTTCGGCAGCGGGTGCTCGGCGGGGCCTATCGGCCCGTTCTCGAGCGCGTCCTGGACAAGGTCGACTTGATCGTTGCCGGTTCGCCGAACATGGTGAAGCACAGCGAGCTGCTTGCGCCGCGAGCAGAGAAATGCCGCGTGGTCCCCTACGGAATCGACGTCGATCGGTTTGCCGAGACTCCAGAGACGCTTGCGCGAGCGGACGAGTTGCGCGCGGGCCACACGCGGCCGATCGTGCTCTTCGTCGGCAGGCTGGTCTACTACAAGGGCGCCGACGTGCTCGTGAAGGCGATGGAGAGGGTCGATGCGGATCTCGTCCTCGTCGGTCGCGGGCCGCTCGAGGGCAAGTTGCGAGAGAGCGTCGTTGCGCGCGGGTTTGACGACCGCGTGAGCTTCCTCTCGCCACTCCCCGACGACGAGCTCGTCGCCTGGTACCACGCCGCGGACGTGTTCTGCCTGCCGAGCGTTGCCCGCAGCGAGGCGTTCGGCCTGGTGCAGATCGAGGCTCACGCCGCCGGAACGCCGGTCGTCTCGACCGACCTCACCACAGGCGTGCCCTTTGCGAACCAGGATGGCGTGACCGGCCTCATCGTGCCGGTCGATGATGTTGCCGAGCTCGCCAAAGCTCTGGATACTCTCCTCGGCGACGATGAGTTGCGCGAGCGGCTCGGCCGCCAGGCGAAGGAGAGGGCGCGTCGCGATTTCACAGTCGC
>JAOUET010000001.1 GCA_029858605.1 Coriobacteriia bacterium
GTGCTCGCGAACGCGGCCGCACACACGAACGTGGAGGGGGCCGAGGATGACCCCGAGGTCGCGTATCTGGTGAACGAGCGCGGCGCACAGTCCGTCGCGCTCGCCGCAGCGACCCACGACCTGACTCTCGTTCACGTGTCGACCGACTTCGTGTTCGATGGAACGAAGGCATCACCCTACACCGAAGAGGACGAACCCAATCCGCTGTCGATCTACGGCGCATCGAAGCTTGCGGGCGAGAGGGCAGTGAAAGATGTCTGTCCCGCAGCCCTCATCGTGCGTACGGCCTGGGTGTTCGGCGAGAACGGCCGCAACTTCCCGGTCAAGATACTCGAGGTCGCCCGCGAGAAGGGAAGCGTGTCGGTCGTCGAGGACGAGATCGGGTCGCCGACCTACACGGTCGACCTCGCGCGCGGGATTCTCGGCCTGGTCGAGGCTGGTGCTTCAGGCCTGGTCCACCTCGCGGGTGCCGGCTCGTGTTCGCGCTACGAGCTCGCCCGAGAGACGCTGCGCGTGGCCGGCGTGGAGGCCGAGGTGCTTCCCGTGGGCGGCGCCGAATTCCCTACCAAGGCGGCGCGCCCGGCCAATTCGGTCCTCGATTGTTCGCGCGCCGCGGGCTTCGGGGTCGTCATGCCGCATTGGGAAGACGCTCTGGCGCGTTTCCTCAGCAGGTCCGGCAGCACGGCAAGCGTCTCCTGAACGATCAGCCTACCTTCGGCTACTTGTCGTCTCTGGAGCCCGCGATCGCCAGATAGATCCTCGCCACCAGGAGAGCACCGACCGCAGAGCCCAAGAGTCCTGTCGTGTGGAACGTGATGCCCTCGCCCGATAGGAGGCCCGCCAGCAGCCCGCCGGCGAAGGAGCCCGCTACGCCGATCACGAATAGCAGAGGCCAGTTCGGCCGACGATCCTTCGAGAGACCCGAAGCCTTGCCGAAGACGAGATAGGCGATCCAGCCGGATGCGAGACCGATGAGCAGTAGTGACATGAGGAACAAGTAGAGCATCGCGTCCCCCTCCAGTTGTCAGTCGGCTGCGCTTTCGGATTGTGCCCAGCACACCCGAAGCGCCCGCGTTCGAGAGTATTGTGCCCGACTATCGCGGGCGCTATTCGGTCAGCATTGAGGCCACGGCCTCGTCCGGGTTCGCGAAGTGCACGACTCGCCATCTCGGCTCGCCCTGACTGCTCTGCCGCTCGACCGTCAGTCGGACGGTGATCCAATCCGAAGACGCGCCATTCGCGTACGGATCTTGTCCCGGATCGACTTGGTCCAGGTCGGGGATTCGGCCTTCGAGGACTGCGACACCTCCGTCGTTCTCCACGATCACGCCCGTTTCGAACGCGTACGGAAGTGCGACCAGCAGTTCGAACACGCCCATGTACACGAGCTGTTTCTCCGCTTCGCTCATATACGCCGTCCGTGCTTCGACAGCCGTCTCCAGATCGGTCATGAGTGTCTCTGCGTCGACATACTTGTCAAACAGCATTTCGTCGTCTTGCTCCATAGCCTTCTTGGCCTGGTCCACGGCATACTTCGGTCCCACCCGGTACCTCGAGTAGCTGAAGCCTGCGATGGCAGATACCAGGGCGACGACCGCGATGACGGCCGCGACTATCAGCAGAATGGTCTTGCGGTGACTTGCTCGCTTCGCAGTCAAGCCCCCGGCGCACTCCGCGCACAGACTTCGTCCGCCGATGGACTGCATTCGCCATGGACGCTCGGGCCTTCCGCATGACTCGCATGTCTCGGTCGCGAGATCTGTCTCGCTGACCACGACGCGTGCTGCCGAATCGTCCGCATCGACGGGAGGCTGGGCTCCCGTTTCGTTCATGCGGATCTCCATATCCTGGGCATGAGCGGTCGCGCTCATTCTCGCCGAGCAAGCGCGTGTGGACAACCGCTGCCTCGGGTCGCTACAATACCGAGGCTGTGTCCGCTGTCGCGGACGCCCCTGCGCGGGGGTGTAGCTCAGCCGGTTAGAGCGCTGGCCTGTCAAGCCAGAGGTCGCGGGTTCGAGCCCCGTCACTCCCGCCACGTAAACCTCAGAGGCCGGTGGCATTCTCGGTGCCGCCGGCCTCTCGCGTGCCAGCGTATCGCGTGAGATCAGCGCCCCTTTCTGGTTGAGACTTATGTCACGCTAGCAGCCGGATCGAGTTCGAATGACCTCACCTGGGCGTGCGATTCGACGCACTTGAAGTGCGGCAAACCTCACGTGGGGTGCGAACGTGCGCACATCGTGTGCGAGATACAACACATGGCGGTTCGTTGATGTCGAGAGGGGTACATAGGCAGGGGAACATCGCCCAACCGGTTGCCGCAAAGGCAAACTCGCAGCAACGTCTGAATCGGGTGGTGCATATGGTAGGTTCGCATGCCTGACGGGGCAACATCGCGATAAGCGACGTCCCGACAAACAGCACGCTGGTAGCCTGCCAGTCATTCCTCCGACACTGAAGCGCCGCTCTCGGTCGCAGCCCCGGAAACGTGGGCGCGCAAAACTCGCTTCTGGATAGTCATCTATCGCCAGACACGTTCGTGGTCGACGTGCACAATCATCGGTCCCTCACGGGCGCCCGCATGGCCTGCCATGTGAATCACATCACAAGAAGGGAGTGGTTTGGTGATGGATGAGAAGCGCAAGAAGGCGATCCTAGCAGCGGTTGGCAGATGGACCTGGGGATCGCTGGTCGTTCTGATCGCAGGTAGTGCGCTGGTGGTTGCGTACGTTCTGCTCGATTGGGCGGACTATGCGGCCATGTGCCTGCTCGGAATCTTGGCTGGACTGTCCGCGTCGTACGCGCTGGTCGGAAGAGACAACCACCGCACCAGCTCCTACTACGTGGCACTTGCCTTCGGACTGGTGCTGCTCCCTGCGATCGCGATCTACCTAGGGTGGGTCGCTGCCTACGACGAGGTCGCCTTCACTTCATGGAACGGGGCTCTGACGCCCTTCGCAGCTTTCGCGCTCGTGACGCTTTCGACTCGCGCGATCCTTTCGGGCATCTGGCGTCCGAGGGAGATCGAGGAGGAGGTTGCCGAAGAGGTGGAGGAGGAGTCCGCGTGGCTCGTGCCCAAGCCGGTGTCGGTAGCCAGCCTCACGGGCGGCGAAACCGAGGAGACAGAAGTCGCGGAAGGAGCGTGATGAGCCATGGCCGAGCTGATTCCTGATGATTTTCTGCGAGCCATAGGAATTTGGTCGCTCATCCCGAGCTACCTGATCGCGGGAGGCTTCATCGGATACGGTCTGGATCGGTGGCTCGACTTGTTCCCGATCCTCACTTGCATAGGGATGCTCTTGGCTCTCGCCCTCGCCGTTCGCGACATGATGCGGCTCAAGGACACATTCCCGAAGTCGCAACAGCCGACGTGAGGGGGTGATCCAAGATGCTATCCGAGCCCGTACGACATGCGATGCCCTACATCGCACTGTTCAACTTCACGTTGGTCGGAGTCGTGCTCGTGGTGCTCGGCACACTTGCGGGCCGCAGGATGATGACCGAGGTACCCGAGAGCGTTCAGAATCTCGCGGAGTTCACCACGGACTGGTTCGTGAAGCAGGCTCGTGGGATGGGATCCGATGTCGTGATGCTGGCGGCGCCTTTCCTCGCGACGATATTCGCCCTCATTTTGGGGTGCAACCTTCTGATGCTCGTGCCCTTGCCGATCATCCACATCCCGCCAACGGCGTTCTACAGCGTTCCACTGGCCATGGCGCTGACAGCCATCTTCGGCATTGTCGTGCTCAACGGGATCCACCGCGGGATTCTGCCGGCGGTGACCCACCTGGTGTGGCCCAATCCCATCCAACTCGTGTCGGAGGTCTCCGACGTGCTGTCGCTGTCGCTGCGACTCTTCGGCAACATCGGCGGCGAGTACATGGTCGTCTTGCTCGTAACGCAAGCGGCGCCGATTGGGATTCCGGTGATCATCCATGGCCTGGGGCTGATTCCATCGTTCATCCAGCCCCTCGTGTTCACGTTGCTCACAGCGAACTTCCTTGCAACCGCAATACACCACGAAAGCAAGGAGGGCGAGCCCGCAGAGAGCGAGCGAGCCCCGGCTGCATCCGCAGCCGCAGCAAGCGGGGCCGCCTGACGGCGGGCCTCGCCCGGTCTATGGACGGAGGTGACGTGCGATGAGAGAAGTGCTCTTGATCTTCATCCCGACGCTCACGGTACTGCCCGCAGCCATCGCTGCGTCGATGGCGATGAGGAGGATATCGCTATCGGCCATCGAGGGTATCACCAGACAACCCGAGGTCGCCGCCCAGCTGTTCACTTCTATGCTGATCGGCATGGCGCTTATCGAGGCCTTGGTCATCTACTGCCTCGTTATCGCCCTCATGCTGGCCGGCAAGGTCTAGCTGCTGGGACGGATTCGAGGAAGGGGTGATACACGATGGTTCTCGATCCCATTGGGCAGCTCAACGCGATCACGATAGTCGGCGTAATCGTCGTGTTCACGATCGTTCTCCTCATTCTGCGAAAGACGTTCTTCCGTCCCCTCATCACTGTGATGGAGGCGCGGCACGCGAAGATCGAAGAGGGTCGCCGTATTCGCGCGGAGGCCGCACGAATGATCTCGGAGGCCCAACTCGAGGCGGAAGCCTACCTGATCACGGCCGCCGAAGACCGAGAGAAGGCTTTGGCGGAAATCAAGACCGAGGCCGACAACCGTCGTGAACAGTTGCTCACCGAGGCCAATGTGAAGGCCAGCGCGATTCTGGCGGCGGGTCACGAAGAGGCAGCGGTTCTCCGCGAAGCCGAGGAGGCTCGGATGAGGGAAACGCTGACGACGTGTGTGACGCAGACGCTGTCCCGGCTGCTAGGCGAGGTCGACGAGAGAGCAGTCCGCACTCTGGTCGATCGCGAACTAGCCTCGAGAGAGACCGAGGGAAGGGAGGGGGACGATGGAACTCCTAAGTGAGCTCGTTTCGGAGTTCCTGCACGAACTGACGACCACTGAGTACCTGATCGAGCTCGTGCAGGGTTCGTTGCTCATCCTGATTCTCGTTCTCGCGCTGCCTCGGCTGCTCAAACCGCGACTAGCGGCAAGACGCCAGGGAATCATCGACGACCTCGAGGCGGCTGTTGCCGCACCGGAGGAAGTCGAGCGAGCCGAAAAGGAGGCCAAGGCGGTCGTGGCCCGGGTTCGCAGGGAGGCGCATCGTACGAAGCTCGCCGCAAAGGCTGACGCCATCGCAGAACGCGACGAGGCGATATCGGACGCCGAACGGGAGGCAGCCGAGATCGTCGAGCATGCGCACCAGACGGTCGAGGCCGAGAAGGCTTCGGTAAGCACTGAAACGTGCGAGGAGATGGTCGGACTTGTCACGGTGATCGCAAGGCGCTTCTTGGACGAATCGCTGTCGGAGAAGGAGCGCCGAGCTCTCACCGAGCGTGTCGTGATGTCCAGTCTGGAGAACATCGACAGCCTGCATGTCGAATAGCGAGGAGTAGGCGAAAGTGAACAACGATGTCGGAGCGGCCGGCACGCTGTGCGTGATTCTCAGGGTGCCGGTGACGCTCGAAGACGAGATCGTAGAGGACATTCGCAGGAGGCTGTGCGAGCTGACCGAGAAGGATGTGACCCTTGACGTACGGGTCGATCCGGAGCTCGACGGAGCGCTGCTCGAGATCGGGCCTCGAACGCGCATAGCGTTCGATTTCGGCGACGTCGTCGGACGCCTCGAACGCGACATCCGATCGTCTCTGGGCGACGGCGAGGCAACCGGTCCCGAGAGGGTTGCGGATGCGGCGGCTGATGCGGCGTCCGCCCCGTTGCACGGGGTCTTGGGCACCGTCCAGAGTTCCGGTCTTTGGCAAGCCCTGTCCCGAATGAAGGGCTCTTCGGCGCAGGTGCGCACTCGCGTCCCTGTCGACCCCGGTCTTGCCGAAGTGTTGGGCCGACGCCTCAGCGACGTCGCCGAGCGGCAGATCCAGGTGGAGTTCGTCACCGACCCGTCCATGGAGTCGGAGGCCGTGCTGCAACTTGGACCTGACATGAGCATCGATCTCGATACTCACGAGCAGATGCTGGAGTCGCTGGAGAGCGCACTCGCACAACGCGAGAAGTCACGTCTGCGCTCCGCCGACACGGCGGAAGCCTACGTCGCTCAGCTCGTTCGCCATATTCGACCGACGCTACGCCTCAAGGAGGCTACCGAACGCGGCTACGTCGAGCAGATCGGCGATGGCATAGCCATCGTGCGAGGTCTGCGGCACGTTGGTGCCCAAGAAGTCGTCCAGTTCGAAGCGGGACCCTACGGCATCGCGTTCAACCTGCTCGAGAACGCAGTCGGCTGCATCATGCTTGGCGCCGAAGACGCCGTGGATGTCGGGACGGCGGTTCAAGCGACGGGGCGTCTGCTGGAAATCCCGACCGGTCCAGCTCTCGTCGGCCGAACCGTGAACGCGCTCGGCTATCCGCTGGATGGCAAGGGACCGGTGCCGCTCGACAACATGCGACAGGTAGAACGCGTCGCACCCAGTGTAGTCAGGCGACAGCAGGTGTCGGAGCCTCTGCACACGGGCATCAAGACGCTCGACGCGCTCGTTCCACTAGGCCGAGGACAGCGCGAGCTGGTCCTCGGCGATCGCAAGATCGGCAAGACGACACTCGCGATAGACACGATTCTCAGCCAGAAGGGCCACGGTGTGGTGTGCGTGTACGCGGCAATCGGGCAGAAGGCAACGACGGTGGCGCGAGTGCTCGACATCCTGCGGGAGAGGGGCGCGATGGAGTATACGGTGCTCGTCGTCGCATTCTCGAACGAGGAGCCGGCGTTTCGCTATCTCGTCCCGTACACCGCGTGTACGATCGCCGAGCAAGTCATGGACTCAGGAGGCCACTCGTTCGTGGTCTTCGACGACCTTTCGAAGCATGCCGTCACCTATCGGGAGATGTCGGCCCTGCTCAAACGGCCTATCGGTCGTGAGGCGTACCCGGGCGACGTCTTCTACATTCACTCGAGGCTGCTCGAGAGAGCCGCGCGGCTCCGCGACGACCTCGGGGGAGGTTCGATGACCGCCATGCCCATCGTTGAGACTCTGGCCGGGGACATTTCCGCATTCATCCCCACCAACGTGATCTCGATCTCGGACGGGCAGATCATGCTCGATTCCGGGCTGTTCAACGAAGGGTTCAGACCGGCGATGGATGCAGGACTGTCTGTATCGCGCGTGGGCGGCATGGCGCAGACGCCGGCCATGAAGAAGGTGGCGGGTAGGCTGCGCATCGACCTCGCTCAATACGAGGAGATGGCGCAGTTCGTCAAGTTCGGTGCCGAAGTCGATCAGGCCACGCTCGACCAGCTGACGCGGGGAGAGCGCGAGCGGGAACTGCTCAAGCAGGACCAGCACTGTCCGATGCCCCTCGAGGAGGAGGTCGCCATCCTGTTCGCCGCGGTCAACGGGTACACGGACACGGTGCCGCTCGACGAGTTGCGCGTGTTCGAGGAGGAATACCTTCGCTTCCTCGAGTCGCGGCACCAAGCGGTGCTCGCCGCGATACGGGACACGCGTGATCTGGCGGCAGCCACCGAAGAGAGCCTGCACGCGGCTTCGCAGCAGTTCGTTCGCGAGTTCGAGTCGCAACGGGCGGCAGCCCGTCCTGCGGTTCGCTAGCCGAGGAGCGTTCGGAATGCAGAAGCTCAATGAGCTGCGCCAGCGGATGAAGACGGTTTCGGACATCAAGACCGTCACGGGCACGCTAGCCACGGTGTCGGCCGCGAAGCTCTCGCGCACGCGCGGCAGGGCTGAGACCCTGCACGCCTACACGAAGAGGTTGCGGGCGATGCTCTACGAGCAGCAGTCGTATCTCGCCGGGTCGGGCAGGAGCCTAGCCGATGTGTCGCCGCTTCTCGGACGTCCCCGGCGCGCGCGCAACCGCACGCTCGTGGTTGTCACGGGCGATCGTGGGATGTGTGGGGGTTACAACCTGGCAATCGAGCGGTTTGCGCTCGAGTTTTGGGACCGCAGCGTCCGAGCGGGCAAGCAGCTCGATTTCGTGGCGATGGGACGCAAGGGCGAAACGTACCTCCGACGACGGGGTGCCCAGATCGTGCATTCCAAGGGTTGGCGCCGCGAAGGTGTGGTGGCCGACGACGTCCGTGGCCTTCTCGACGTTGTGCTCGAGCGGTACCTGAGTGGCGCGACCGATGAGGTCTACGTGATATACACGCGCTTCTACTCGCCGGTTCGCCGAAAGCCCGTGCTGACTCGCCTGCTGCCGATGGAGATCGGTGAACGTGGGCGTCCTGCCGAAGAGTCGCCGCCGCCGGGAGTCGCTGAACTCGAGCTGTGGTCGTACGAACCGATGATGGCGGAGGTCATCTTCGACCTAGTGGTCGTCTGCCTGCTCGCCGAAGTGCACGACATGCTGCTTGAGTCGTACGCCAGCGAGCAGGGCGCGCGCATGATCACCATGAAAGAGGCCGCGGAGCGGGCCGAACGCACCTTGCGTGAGTGCCGAGTCGCCTACAACCGTCTCAGGCGCGAGGCCATCACCGTGGACCTGCTGGGCTCGCTGTTCGCAGCTCACGTTGCCGAGGAACAGGAGACCATTCCCACGGGAGCCGCAGTCACCCAGGAGGAGGTGAGCGCACATGCGACCGAATGATGATATTGCCGAACGTGCCGCAGAGGCGCTGCTGGAACAAGTCGCCGGCCCTGTCGCGGAGGTCGTTCAGCGCTCGTCTGTGGAAGTCGCGTCGTCCTTGCGTGAGGCGCGAGCCGACGGGACGGTACTGCAGGTGATGGGCCCTGTGGTCGACGTCGGCTTCGCCGGCAAGCCTCCGGGGATACACACCCTTCTAAGGGCCGGCGACAAGGACACAGGTCTTGCCCTGGAGGTCGTCCAACTTCTGAGCGAGCATGTCGCGCGGACGATCGCCCTTGGGTCGACCGACGGGATGGAGCGATCCACCGACGTCTACAGCACGGGTGGGCCGATCTCAGTGCCGGTTGGCTCCGAAACGCTCGGTCGAGTGTTCAACGTGTTGGGTGAGACCGTTGACGAGCGCCCGCCGATCACGGCGGCAAGATACGACCCGATCCACAGGTCTCCGCCCACGTTCGAGCGACTGGAGACCTCGCCTCAGCTGCTCGAGACGGGAATCAAGGCCATCGACTTGCTCACGCCGTTCCCCCGAGGTGGGAAGATCGCTCTGTTCGGTGGGGCGGGCGTCGGCAAGACCGTGATCATCATGGAGCTGATCCGCAACATCGGTGTCGAGCACAAAGGCGTCAGCGTGTTCGGTGGGATCGGTGAGCGTACGCGCGAGGGCAACGACCTTTGGCTCGAGATGCAGAAGTCGGGAGTGCTCGATCGCGCGGTTCTCGTCTTCGGCCAGATGAACGAATCGCCCGGTGCACGGTTCAGGGTTCCGCAAGCGGCGCTGACGATGGCAGAGTACTTCCGAGATGAGTGCAAGCAGGATGTCCTGCTGTTCTTCGACAACATATACCGCTTCGTGCAGGCTGGCCTAGAAGTCTCGCTGTTGAGGGCTCGCATTCCGTCGGAGGTCGGCTACCAGCCGACTCTTGCCACCGAGATCGGCAAGCTGCAGGAGCGCATCGCCTCGACGAGGGACGGTGCGATCACGAGTGTGCAGGCCGTGTACGTTCCCGCCGACGACCTCGCCGACCCGGGTCCGGCTTCCGTCTTCGCACACCTCGACGCTTCTGTCGTGCTCGCGCGTCGCATCGCGGAGCAAGGCCTCTACCCGGCGCTCGATCCGCTGCAGTCATCGTCGCAGATCCTTGAGCCTTGGGTGGTGGGGGAAGAGCACACGTCGGTCGCAATGAAGACGCGCGGATTCCTGCAGCGCTACGGCGCGCTGCAGGACCTCATCGCCATCCTCGGCGTCGAAGAGCTGTCCGAGGAGGACAAGACGGTCGTCCGCCGCGCACGTCGCTTGCAGAAATTCCTGTCGCAGCCGTTCTTCGTCGCGGAAACGTACACGGGAATGCCGGGCCGATACGTCTCCTTGCGCGAAACCCTCGACGCCTTCGAGAGGATCTGCGACGGCAGGTGCGATGAAGTCCCCGAACAGGCGTTCTTCATGGTAGGGACTCTGGATGAGGCTCTCGAGAAGGCCGAAACGCTGCGAGGCGTGAAACGACGTGACATCCTATCGATCACACGGGAGGAGTGATCCGGGATGACCCCTTTCGTCCTGGAGATCATCACTCCTGACGGGAAGAGCTTCGTTGCCGAGGACATCGAGCAGGTCGTCTTCAGGCGCCGAGAGCACGTCCATGAGCAGGGGAGCGAAGTAGCCCTGTTCCCTTTGCACGGTCCGCTTCTGATGCGGATTCCCTGTACTCCGGTGCGCTACTCCTGTGGCGGCGAGATTCGTCACTTGGTGCTCGGAGGCGGGTTCGTCCAAGTCAAAGGAAGCAAGGTGTTGTGCGTGACTCCCAGGTTCCAGGCGGTGGGCGTCGACTCGCCTGAGGCCAGGAACGTGGCGAAGCGAATAGCAGACCAGTGGCTGGCCGAAGCGACAGACTTCATCGGCTCGATGACCGGGTTCAAGTAGTCGGTGGCCGCATCGACGCGTACGCTATTCGGCGTACTCGAACAGCTCCTCGACGGTGACCCCGAACACCTCGGCGATGTCCATCGCAAGCCGCAGTGAGGGATTGTATTCGCCGTGCTCGAGATGCACGATCGTCTCTCTTCGCACGCCGACCCTGTCCGCCAGTTCGCGCTGCGTGAGCTCGAACCGTACTCGCTGTTCGCGGATGTGCGTCATCAAGGACATATCGCCTCGCATCCAAGGAGATCGTGGCGGCGATCGCGTCACGCCCCCCGCCCTTGAAGGAGTCGTCCCGCGTTTATTTACCCGGCAGGGAGGTGCGCTAACTCTCACACGGCATCGTGTTCGCGTGCGGTCTCCAGCTTCGAGCCTGCCGCGTGTCGCGCACGGGGTGGGGCGGTGCGCGACAGCACGGCTGAGAGGGGTACCTACTACGTAGGAGCGCGGCACCGGACACCCCCAGTTTGTCTGCACCTAGGAGGGCTCGTGAGCCAGTACATCGAAGTCATGACGACCGAGGAACTGGCCGAAGGAGAGATGCGGCTCGTCGAGGTAGACGGCCACAAGATCGTCGTCGCAAGAATAGACGGGGCGTTCTACGCTGCCGACGCACACTGCCCGCACCTTCACGGGAACCTGTGGAAGGGCACTCTGGAGGGCACTGTCGTCACGTGCCCGCTCCATCACTCGAAGTTCGATCTGACCGACGGACACGTCGTCACCTGGACGGATTTCAAGGGTGCGGTGAGGACGATGGCCGGGATGGTGCGGCATGCCCGGCCTCTGCGCGTCTACGAGACGATCGTGGACGGCGGGGATCTCTACGTCGGACCTCAGAAAGAACCGCCCGCCTGACGCCCCAGGTCTTGAGCTTTCAGTCCGGAGCCTCTGATGCCGACGAATAGGGTGAAGCTTTCGCGATTGCCGAAGGAGCCACCTTGGACACCCGTGACCATCTGTCCCAACGCCAGCGCGAAGCGCTCTGGAAGTGGCGCTGGCTGGGGTGGCGAGAGAGCACGCCCGCCTTCAAGGCGAGTCTGGCGCTTGTCGCGTTCGCAGTGCTCGCGTTCGTCATTCTACTGGGGCGTATCTAGCAGCGTGCGGGCAGCATCCTGCTGCCGCCGTGGGTGAACGGGCGGAGTCAGGCCGATTCCGCCCCTGTCCTGGCCGGGTGCGATCCGTGTGGCTTGACCGCGCATCGGCCGTTCCGTACGATTGTCCGGCGTCTTAGAGGCCAGGTAGCTCAGCTGGTAGAGCAGGGGACTGAAAATCCCCGTGTCGGCGGTTCAAGTCCGTCCCTGGCCACCATCTGGATTCGTGGGCCCTGCCGAAGAGGCGGGGCCCTCTTGCGTCCGCACGGGTGACTGCTGTCGGTGTGGTGCGACGGAACTTGGCGCCGCCAAGCTCGTGACTACCATGCGGTCTACACCAGGGTAGAATCACCGTAGGGACTGTAGCAGCGTGCACGGGCACGGATCGCGAGGACGTGGTCCGGCAAGTGCGAGCGCAAACGCAGCACACGCAGCCGTACTTTCTGCGCGAAGGCGATTCAGGTGCCAGCCTAGTACCACAGCGGAGCGGGGCGCCGAAGACCGCGGATGCGCATGAAAGTAAGCCACAGTAACTCGCCCAAGACGCTCGACGTGACACCTGGATACACGACCGCGCACGCGCTCGTGCGCTCTGTTCCTTGAAAAGGAAAGATTGTGAGGCGATGGGCTATGAAGAGGGGGATTGTCTTTTCCCTCCTCGTCGGGTTGGTCCTGATGCTCTCATCCCAGACGGCGTTCGCAAAGGAGAATGCGGACAAGCCGCAGACCTACAACGCTGCGACCGCCGCTGGACAAGCGAAAGCGGATCGAGAAGCAAACGCGAAGCCGAAGATGGACCGCGCCCAGCCAAAGAATAGCGGGAAGCCGAAACAGAACGGCCAATCCAATCGCAAGGCTGCGCACGATCCGAATCCGCTCGCAAAAGGCAAAACAAGCGACGAGACGACACCAGAACCTTTCGAAGATGACACTGCGAAGAACGCGAGCGAGGAGCCTATCTCCACGCCGCAACCGACCACCGTTCAACTTCATCCCGCGCACGTTGGCGCGGACAGTGAGACTTTCGGCACTGATTCAGACACTGGGGGTCTCCACGATTCTGTAGTGTGGCATTTCGTCTTGAACGGACTTGACCCCGGCACCCAGCCGGCCGAGCTTTCGGCCACCTTCCAGATCGCTGGCAACGTGACAGCAATCGGTCTGCCGGTCGGCAACGGTTCGACCCAGCATTTCTACGTAGGCACTCCTTCTCACGATGTCCTGCTCGGATGCTCGGCTATCGTAACCAGCGCCGGTGTTGGCAAGCTGGTGCTCAGCAACGTGGCATGGACCTCCGGGTCGGAGGAGCCCGAAGAGCCGGAGGAACCGGAGGAGCCCGAAGAGCCGGAGGAACCGGAGGAGCCCGAAGAGCCGGAGGAGCAGGTCGACGGCGAGCCTTTCCTGCCGTTTGCCGAGGAGGCCGCGTCGACCGCCAAGGAGCCCTATCTTCCCTACACGGGAGACACGGGAACTCTGATCCTTGGAGCTGCTGCTTGGGCCGCAATGCTCGGCGCGGCGCTGAGAGTTGGATCACGCTATCTGCACTAGTGCTAGGCGTCCAGAGCAAGAGAGGAGCCGCCATTGTGGCGGCTCCTTCGCCTTCCTGGAGCTGTCCGAGCAGCGTGCGAAGGGAGATAATAGGGCTACCTCGTGCCGCGAGGTCCGACGACGGAGGGGATGCCCGGTGGCTGCCGACCGACAGCGCAACGCGTTGCAGGTGATCTTCTCGTTCTTTCTGGGCCTGATGGTAACTGCCTTCATCGGGGTTGGCGTAAACACGTTCTATCAGTCACCAGAAGTGCGCTACCAGGACGAAATCGATGAACTTGTCCGCCAGGAAGAGGACGTCTACATCACCCAGGATGCCGAGGGTCCGCTGTCTGCGCAGGACGAGGCCACGCTGGAGGAGATCAGGAGAGAGATCCGCGCGCTCGAGGACAAGCGGCAGTCAGAGTGGGAGCCCTACGCCCGCAACACGAGCATCATACTCATCCTCTTCGCGACACTCGTCATGGGCATTTCGCTGATGCGCTCAGAACAGCTGCGGATCATAAGCAACGGTCTACTGCTCGGTGGTCTCTTCACGATGCTCTATGGGACCGGGTGGGTGATCGCCAGCGGCAGCTCGCTCGCTCGTTTCGCTGTGATGACATTCGCGCTGGTCGTCACGTTCGCTCTGGGATACGCGAGATTCGTCCGTTCGCGCGGGGTCATGCCAGCAGCCGCACGCACGCCATCCGCCGCGGTCGCCTCGGATGCGGAGGTGTCGTCCCTCGAGGCACGCGTGACCGCGCTCGAGCGGAGAACGGCGAAGGCGGCTTCGGCTCTCACGCACGACGAGGACTGACGAGCGAGTCTACAGATACTGCCAGACGTCGTCGATGCCAGCTTGGGCTGCAGGCACGCACTCTGTGATTCTGCGGACGGACTCGCCTGACTGGGGATCGACGATGCGCAGGTCGGCGACTTCGGGCTCGTCGAGCCAGCGGCCTGACGGATCGATGAGTACTTTCACGCGTGGATGCAACAGATCGTCGTTGTTGACGCGAAACACAACGGCTGTGGAACCGTTGTCCAGCTCTACGACCGCCCCCATCGGGTAGATTCCGAGCATCGCGACGAAGGCTTTGGTGATTGACGGGTCGTAGGCTTTGCCGCGGCCCTGCATGAGCACGGCGAGCGCCTTGTCGGGTCGGATCTCGCGACGGAAAGGCCGCCGCGTGGTCATTGCGTCGTAGGCGTCGCAGAGTGCGACGACCTTCGAGAACAAGTGCTGTTCCTGCGATGCGGGGACCTCCGGATAGCCCTGCATGTCGTGGCGCATGTGGTGCTCGAACGCAACGACCATGGGCATCTGATCCACGAGCTGGATTCGCTTGAGCAGATCCGCGCCCTCCTCGGCATGACTCTTCACGATGCCCCACTCGTCACTCGTGAGCGGACCCTGTTTGTTGAGTATGTCTTCCGGGATGCGAACCTTGCCCAGGTCGTAGAGGAGAGCGGAAAGACCCAGGGAACGCAAGGATTCGGTGTCCAGGCCGAGGGAAGTTCCCAGCGACAGTGCAAGGATGCAGACGTTGATGGAGTGATTGAGCGTGTAGGAGTCGTGGCCCTTGATAGCGGTCAGGCCCAGGACTGCAGCCGGGTCGGTGAAGAGGCTGTCGAGAAGGGAGCTCACGATGCTCTGGAGCGGCTCGACGTCGAAGACCTTTCCCAGCTTGACCTGGGTTTCGAGATCCTTCATTGCGGACATGCCGTTGTCGTACGTCTCGCGAGCGCGCGCTTTGTTCTCGCGGCCGCGAGCTTCCTTGTCCGTGTCTTCGAGGGTTGTGGTCTCGGCGAGAGAAATCGATGTGGCACCCTTCTGTTCGAGGAATATCTGAGCCGCCTCGATGTCGTGTATCTTCTCTTCTGCCATGAGATCCACGAGAGCCGCGCCGTCTTCGGCGGCGAAGCCTGCAAGGAACGCCATTGCCGAGACACCCATCGCAAGCAGGGCCTCGACGAGCCTGCGATACGTCACGCTTTCTTCGGGGAAGACCTGGTTCTCGACGAACAGGGTGCCTTTGTAGACGTTCAGCGTGACCGATTCGAAGCCGAGGTCGAAAATGGCGTCGACCGCCGCGGCCAGCTCGTCGATGGACTGGGCCACGAGCGGGTGTGTGACGGGGTACAGACCCGCGTTGGTGTGGGCCACCGCGGTGGTCCGGAGAAGCTCCTTGGCCTTCGCGAGCTTGCTGGCCGTCGAGAAAGGAACTCTCGCAGAACCAGCAGTCTGAGCGGCGATTTCCTCGGGGGTCTCGAGTTCGCCTTGATCTTCTGGGCGCGTATCGTCAGTCACTGCGCATCGACTCCTTGTGGCGTCTCGGCAACGGTCCGGGACAGTTGATCAGCAGCACGTTGGGCTAGGAATCTCAGCTCCTTGTTCTTGCGGCCGAAAACGAAACGACGGTTCGCCACGCGGCGCAATACCGGAAGCGCGTCGGGCGAACCGAGCGATTCGAGGCTCTTGATGACTTCTTTCTTCAGTTCGTGATTCCTCTCGAAGACGTTGATATCCCCCAGGATTCGTGTAAGCGGCGGGATAGCTTCGGTCGCGCCTGCACGCCCGATCTCGGCGATGACGTGTCGTTTCGTTTCAGGATCCCAGTGGCCGAGCGCCTTCGTCAGCGCAGCACGGGAATCTGGGCCAGGCGTCTCGGCGAGCGCGGTGACCGCCTCACGGCGGACCTGCACGTCGAGGTGTTCGAGTGCCTGCTGAAGCACGGGCACGACTCGCCGGTCGCCAAGGAGTGGCAGCACGCGGACGACAGCGACCGCCGCAGCAGTGTCGCCGCTGCGCAGACGACGGCTGGAAACGGCGAGCAGCGGCTCTCCGAAGCCCCGCAGCACCGGTCGGAGTAGCGATCGCCCCGCTTCGTTCGCGTGGATGTAGTAGTCGAGCAGCGCCTCCGCGCCGGAGGTTCCCGCCGCCGAGAGGATCTCCCCCGCGATCGCGGCATCCGCGTCGGTCAGCGGTGCTCGGCAGACGTCCGCAAGTATCTCCGGGTCCTGGAGCGAGTTCCTAGCCTGCTCGATCTCGAGGGCAAGTGACGCATCCGCGCCCATCTCGTCCAACCGTCGAAGCGCTCCGCGTACGGCCGAAAACGCTCCGTCACGCGCCGCTATCGGCAGTGCCTGCCCGATCGCGCGCACGGCTTCCACATCAGCTTTTGAGCGAGACACGGCCACGGTCGTAGTGAGAGCGCGACCCGATGCGAGGGAGGGCGACGACAACGCGATCTGGCGGTCGAGCTCGGCGCCATCCGCGTCCTCGAAGACGTCGTCGACGATGCGCTCCACGTCTGGCTCGGCGGGCACGCCACAGTCGGCTTCGCTGCGTGGCGAGGGCGCAAGTAGCATGGCCACCTCGCGCGCCAGCTCGGGCGGCAGCTCCAAGGCCCCCGCGAGCCGATTCTCGTCCGCACCGGCTTGTTGGGCGACGATGCGGAGGAGGCGCGCAAGAGACGCTGGGTTCATGTGCGTCAGCACGTCCAGGCCACCGGTCATTCGCGAGCCGGTTGTGTCCGAGCGCAGTCCGTAGGCGAGCAGACGCATTCGGCTCTCTTCATCCAGGTGGAGGAGTGCTTCCGCAATGCGCTCGGTCGCGATGTCTCGAGTGGCGTCTTCGAGACGATCGATGGCCGCGCGTACGTCATCGACCCCCTGCCCTGCCTGGGCGGTCTGCGACCATTTCTCTGTGGCTGCGAGAACCTCTCGGCCAAGTTCGTCCAGCGGTGCTGCAGTCAGATCCAAGCCGAGGATACCCTCCTCTGAGGAGGCACGCAGCGTAACCTCGATGACCGCGATGCGACTCACGCCTGCCTGTGCCAACGCCTCACGAACGCCCTGCTGTCGCACTTGGGTCGGATCCGTGTTCGCAACACCTATGAAGGCATGCGCGTCCGTCTCGGTGAGGTCGGGAGCGATGACGAGCTGACCGACCTGCATGGCGTGAAGGGCCTCGGCGAACGCGACGACCTGACTCTGACCAGCCACGATTTCCTGATCACCGACGCGGAATCCGTGCGGGTCGAGAATGTAGCGCAAGGGACCGATCGAGTTGGTGACCTCGTTCGAACGAGCTATGAAGCGCTGCAGCGCTTCCACCGGGAGGGGGCTCGACGGCGGATAGAGCCGCGCAGCGTTCGCTGCCGTCGCGAGCAGTCGCACCACTTCTTCGGCCAGAGGATGACCCTCGATTTCCACGCCGCTCCCTTGCGCCCGTGTATCGCTACACTGATGCTACATCGAAATCATGGTATCGGCTGAGCACTATGCCTCCACCGTGCCGATAATCACGGTACAGTGGAGGAGTGTGACAGGCGGCGACGCTCGTTCGTCGGAATCGCCGTCAGATGGCAGGGGAACTGTCCGATAAAGACAGATAGGCGACCGCATGGGGCGGACAGCCTGACCTCGGAGCCGACATGCTGTGAGTCTCAAGACTGATGCGCACTACAGAGCTGTCGCAAGCGATGCGCTGAAGAAGGCGGGCATCGCCGAGCCTCCTATACCCGTCGAACAGCTCGCCCAGGGCTACGGTATCCCCATGCGCCAGGTCTCATTCCCGTCTTTCTTCTCAGGCGCGATCGTCTACGAGGACGGACTGCCCGTCATCATGATCAACGGGGCAAAGGACGAGGCCGTGCGAAGGAAGACGCTTGCGCACCTCCTCGGCCATGTCTTGATTCTGATCGACGATCCCAGCTCGGGATTCCCGCGGAATTCGAACCCGGATCATCGTGAAGCCGAGATCGTCGCCCAGGAGCTCTTGACGCCAGAGTTCATGATTCGGGACGAGGCGGCGAGGTGGTTCAACGACTACCGGTACCTAGCACGTCTCTTCGGCGTTCCCGAGGCTGAGATGATGCGAAGGATGCTCGACATGGGCATCATCAAACAACGGGGCGTCCTCTGGGACTATTGATATCATCGGGGCGGTCATCGAGTGTCTGTCGACACAGGGGCGGCAAACCGGGGGCGCGTCGGCTGCATGCCGACGAGCCCAACACGCAGAGAGGGGTCCATCTATGCGCACGTCTTACGCGGTCGGTGTCGATGTTGGCGGCACACGAATCGCCGTAGGTCTGGTAGAGCGCAAGGGACGGATCGTCAAAGACATCAAGATTCTCACGCCGTCGGCCGGGCCTTTCGCCATCGTTGACGAAGTAATCGACCTCGTACAGGAGGTCTCTGCCGGCGTGCAAGACTCGGAGATAGCCGGCATAGGAGTAGGCTTACCGGCGCAGATCGACTTCCTTCGGCAGTCAATCGAGTTCTGCACGAACCTTCCGCTTGCGGGCATAGACGTGCGAGCGCTCGTCATGTCGCGCATCAGACACCAGGTGACCCTGGACAACGACGGGAACCTTGCCGCATTCGGCGAGTCCAGGTACGGAGCCGGCAAGGGCGCCCGAGACTTCTTGATGCTCACACTGGGGACAGGAGTGGGTGGCGGTCTGTTCGTGAACGGAGAGCCCTATCGGGGATCCCGTGGGCTCGGTGGCGAGATCGGCCACATGGTGGTGCAGATGGACGGTCCGCCCTGCCCGTGCGGAGGGACGGGGCACATCGAGAGCTACCTTGGCCGGGCAGCCCTGGGCGCCAAAGGCAAGGAGGTTGCCGCGAGCTATCGCGGCCGCGCCATTCTCGACGAAGCTGGCGGGGACCCAGAGGAGATCACCGCTGAACATGTCGTAGGAGCAGCGCTCAAGGGCGATGAGGCCGCGGCACAGATCCTCATGGAGGCGGGAGTCATACTCGGAAGGGCTCTCGTCGGGATAGTGAATCTTCTGAATCCGAAGCTGATCGTGATCGGCGGCGGGATCGGTGAAGCGTGCCCGTTCATGGTCGAACGGGCGGCCGAAGTGATTGGCGAGGAAGCACTCGCCGGCCGACGCGACGTTCATGTGGTACCTGCCGAACTCGGCAACGATGCCGGCGTGCTCGGCGCCGCCGCTCTCGCCTTCGACGAATACGACTCGCGCGAGGGGCTTCACCGCTAGTATCGTCGAAGACGAGGGGAGGCCGTGTGGCCGACGATCGCATCACCAGTATCGAGGAACGCGTCGGGATACTTCGCGTGAAGGCTGAGCGCGAGAAGATGGACGTTCCGACCGACGTACTGGAGTACATCGCTTCGAAGCACACCCTCGCTCACTCTCTCAAAGGCGCTCTGGTGCAAGTCATGGGGTTCGCTGCAGTGAAGCGCACTCCGATCGACATTGCGCTTGCGCGCAGGGCGCTCGGCGACACCGTCCCGGTCGACAGCGAGGAGACGGCTGCGAGCGAGGAGAGGGCCGATGGAGAGGCTGTGGTCGCGAGTCGGCAGGTGGCTGTGGGCGTCCCGGACGCCGACGTCGTCGACGAACCCGAAACGCTTGTGCCGGAGACTGTCGCATCGCACGCACCGGACAGGTCGGCCGATCTCTCGTCGCCGACACAGCCATCGCTGGATCTGTCCGCCGGCTTTGCGATATCCGAGCCGATGCCGAGACGGCGTGTCTCGCGCGTCTTCTTCACCCCGATGCGCACTGAGGGTAAGAAGAGTCTCGTCACCCGTGCAGGTCGACTGCTGGAGCGCGCGGGCCTCGCTGACGCCATCGAGGACGACGACCTCGTGGCGATCAAGCTGCACTTCGGCGAGCAAGGAAACACCGGCTTCGTGAATCCGGTGTTCCTGCGTGAGGTCGTGGCGAAGGTTCGCGACGCTGGTGGCAAGCCGTTCCTTACGGACTCCAACACTCTCTACCGCGGCCAGCGCTTCAATGCTGTGGACCACGTCGCGTGTGCGGTGCACAACGGGTTCTCCTACGCGACAGTAGATGCACCCGTCATTATCGCGGACGGTCTCGACGGCCGAGAGGCAGTCGACGTCCCGGTTTCCGGCAAGCACTTCGACACGGTGCGACTAGGCGCGGCCGGCGTTCACGCCGATGCGATGGTGGTCGTCACTCATGTGAAGGGTCACGAGGCAACCGGTTTCGGTGGTGCGCTGAAGAATGTCGGCATGGGGCTCGGTTGCCGCAGCGCAAAGCAGAGGATGCATTCGGACTTCATGCCGCAGCCGAATGCCGAGAAGTGCACGGGATGCGACCGATGCGTGAAGTGGTGTCCCGTGTATGCGATAGCCGTGGGCCCCGATCGAGTCGCGCGCGTCGATTACGATCTGTGCTACGGGTGTGGCGAGTGCGTAGCAGCCTGCCCACACGGCGCAATCGCCATCCAGTGGAAGACTTCACCCCACGCCATTCAGGAGAAGATCGTCGAGCATGTGGCTGGTGCCCTCTCGGACAAGGCCGGCAAGGTCCTGTTTCTCTCCTTCGTGACCAACGTCTCGCCGGACTGTGACTGCTGGCACTTCTCGGACGCGAGCATCGTTCCCGATGTGGGCGTGCTTGCCTCGGCGGACATAGTCGCGATCGATCAGGCCGCCTACGATCTCGTTGCGAAGGCACCGGGATTGGCCGGCACGCGCGGGGAGGGCCTGTCTGCGGGAACCGACAAGTTCGCCGAGGTTACCGGCATCGACGGAACGATCGCGATGAAGTATGCGGAGGAGATGGGACTCGGTACTCGCGAGTACGAACTCGAGACGGTTGAGTGATGTACGGGTGTTCCGGGTGACGGGAGAGAAGTATGGACTACGGGCGCGCCATCGGTGATGCGTTCCGCATGACGTTCACGTCCCGGGCCCAGTGGATCTGGGCGTTGATCTGGATGGCGATCAACATCGCGGTCGTTGTGGTGTTCTACGCGATTCTCTTCGTTGTGGTCTTCGGCATCGTTGGCCTCTCGGCGGGTGCGGCATTCGATCCTGCCGCCGCTTCTAGCGACTCGGCCGCGTTCGAGAACGTCGGTGCGGGTATATGCGGGGCTTTCTTGATCGGTGCCTTGTTGGTGATGGCTTTGATCGTCGCGAGCACGTACGTCAGCGCGTGGTTGAGCGCGGGACTTGTGAGCATCGCCGCGCGGACCGCAGGGGGGCACCCGCCTCGGCTATCGGAGAGCTGGAGTATGGCAAGAGCCGATGCCAAGCGGGTTTGGGGTATCCAGTGGCTGTCCCTCTACCTGCCCGGATTCGTGATCGGCGTCGTGCTCTACATAGTCTTCGGCGTGGTCATGGTCGCCGCCGGCTTCGCGGCAGCCCCTTCGGGCGAGCTGACGCCCGATGCGCTGGGGCGCATGTTCCTGGGATTCGGCGTCTTCGGCCTGATACTCATGGTGGTCTACGGACTGCTGTACGCATGGTCGGAACTGTCGGTGCGCCATGCCGTTCTGGGCCGAATGCGTGCAACTCAGAGTCTAGGCGCGGGGATGCGGTCGTTCACTTCCCGGTTCGGCGGTACCATTCTCATTCTTCTCGTGATTGGCGCCGTCATGGTGGCGTGGTACGCGATCAGCTTCGGCGTTGGTTTCGTGCAGGCTCAGATTCCAGACATGCGAGTCTACTGGGTCGCGTACCTCTCCTGGCTTGTCATCACGCTTGTCGCGAGCATGTTGCTGGGGATTCTCTTCTCGAATCTGTGGACGATGTTCGGGTTCCAGGTGATCGCCGCATCGCCGCCTCCGGTGGCCCGGGCGGGCTACGCGCCTGCCGCCGCGTCGCCACCGCCACCTGCGCCGGGCGTTGTCGGCACCGGGGGCGTGCCGCAACCGCCGCATCCGCCGCAGCCACCGGAGCCGCCGCAGTACGCGCAGGGGCTGCCGCTGGCGCAGCCACAACCCGAGTCGTCTGACGTGGCGCGGCAGGAAGACCAGCCCGCAACCGTTGCCGACACCGAATCCGAGGAGGCGTCCGGCGAGTTCTTCGACGCCTAGGTGTGGGACCGTGCAAGGCGCATCGTGCCTTCGGCAAGGAACGGAGAGATGAGCGCAGAGGGTCGCCTGCTCGTATGTGCGACGCCCATCGGAAACCTGGGCGACGTGACTCTGCGCGTCCTCGACGCACTGCGTGAGGCGGACGCTGTCGCTGCCGAAGACACGCGAGTGACGCGCAAGCTATTGTCGCGCTACGACATACATACGCCGCTCGAGCGCTATGACGACAACACTGCCGCAGAGCGCACTCCGCGTCTCGTGGCGCGCGTTGCCGCCGGCGAGACGATCGCGCTGGTATCCGACGCAGGGACCCCGGGCATCTCGGATCCAGGTGCGGCTCTCATTCGGGCTTGCCTGGACTCAGGGCTAGACGTCGAGGTCCTTCCCGGCGCGAGTGCGATCATCGCCGCGCTCGTCGCGAGCGGCTTGCCGACACACGCGTTCTACTTCGGCGGTTTCCTGCCGAGGAAGTCGGCACAGCGGAAGCGTTTGCTGGAAGGATTGGCCTCGCTTGACGCCACGCTGCTCTTCTACGAGTCCGCTCGCCGTGTGGTGGCGACGCTCGAAGACGTGGCCGAAACGCTCCCGGGACGCTTCGTGGCCGTAGCTCGGGAGCTCACGAAGATGCACGAGGAGGTCGTGAGAGGGCCGGTCGCCGAAGTGGCGAAGGCATTCTCTGAGCGCGAAGTGAAGGGCGAGGTTGTTCTCGCGATTGGTCCATCATTGGCGGGCGAGGTCACCGAGCCGGACGTCGAAGCGATTGCCGAACGCATCGACGCTCTGGTTGTCGGGGGCTCCTCGATGAAGGACGCGGTCAGGCAGGTGGCTTCCGATACCGGCCTGCCGCGCAATCTCGTCTACGACATCGCGCACGAAAGGCGGACCGACCGGCCATCAAGGTGATGCCGATCCGGACAGCCCTCGCGATACTGGCACCGTGACGATTCGGCCCGCGTGCGGCTAAGAAGTTCTGATCGTCCGCACGCAGTCCGAGCAGATCGGTCTGTCCTTGACTGTTGCGATGTCGTTGGGACTCCCGCAGATAGAGCAGACATCCTTGTGCTTCTCGAGGATGATGCGGTTTCCCTCGACCATGATCGCCATCGGGTCCTTCACGTTGATGCCGAGCGTGCGGCGAAGCTCCATGGGTATGACGATGCGGCCCAGGTCGTCGACTCGTCTTACGATTCCGGTGTCTCGCATGACAGCCCCTTTCACCATCGCTCGAACCAAGCCGCTACGATACGAAAAGCGGTATCATCGCGACGGAGTGCAACCAGACACTGCCAAGATTACCCAATTGACGGAGTCTCGTAACGCATGAGCAGGCAGTCGTTCTACCTGACCACACCTATCTACTACGTGAACGCGGTACCCCACCTGGGTACCGCGTACACAACCGTCGCGTGCGATGCACTCGCTCGCTATCGGCGGATGACCGGACACGACACCTTCTTCTTGACCGGTCTCGACGAGCACGGCCAGAAGGTGGCTCAGGCGGCCGAGGAGAATGGCATGAGCCCCCAGGAGTGGTGCGACTCGATCGCGCCACGGTACCGCGAGGTCTGGGAGATGCTCCGCATCTCGAACGACGATTTCATCCGCACGACTCAGGAGCGCCACAAGCGCGGCGTGCAGGCCTTCTGGCAGAAGCTCCACGACGACGGGTATCTGTACCAGGGTCACTACGAGGGCTGGTACTGCGTGCCGGATGAGACCTATTGGGCCGAGGGCCAGCTCGTCGACGGCAAGTGTCCTACCTGTGGTCGCGATGTCGACTTCATCCGAGAAGACAACTGGTTCTTCAAGCTCTCCGAGTTCCAGGACGAGCTACTCGCCCTATACGAGGAGCGGCCGCAGTTCGTTCGGCCCGAGAAGCGTCGCAACGAGGTCGTCTCCTTCGTCAAGTCGGGTTTGAAGGACTTGTCGATCTCGCGCACGACTTTCTCTTGGGGCGTGCCGCTGCCGTTCGCCGAGAATCATGTGACCTACGTCTGGATCGATGCTCTGCTCAACTACGTCACCGCGGTGGGCTACGGCGATCCAGAGAAGGAGATCCAGTTCGAACGACGCTGGCCCGCACAGGTCCACTTCGTCGGCAAAGACATCATTCGTTTCCACTGCGTGATCTGGCCGGCCATGCTCATGGCCGCCGGTCTTCCTTTGCCGGAGATGGTGTTCGCACATGGCTTCCTGCTCACCAAGGGCGAGAAGATGAGCAAGTCCAAGGGCAACGTGATGTCCCCCCAAGATCTGGTGGAGCGCTTCGGCGTGGACGCCTACCGCTACTACTTCCTGCGCGACGTGCGCTTCGGCGAGGACGGTTCTATCTCACTGGAGTCCATGGTCCAGCGATACAACGGGGATCTCGCAAACGATTGGGGCAACCTGTGTTCGCGCCTGTTCAACATGACCGAGAAGTACGTCTCAGGCGTAGTCCCGGCTCCGCCGACAGGTCCGCCCACCGACGCCGATGCGACGCTTCGGGCCCTCGCCGGCTTCCTTCCCGAGAAGTACGAAGCGGCGATGGAGAAGCTCGACTACGGCGCCGCGCTGGAAGCCACATGGGACCTCATCAAGGACGCAAACCGCTATATCGAGCAGGAAGCACCGTGGAACTTGGCGAAGGACGAGTCAAAGCGGGCGCGACTCGAGACGGTTCTGTTCAACGCGCTTGAAGCGGTGCGGATAGCCGCACTCTTCTGTGCCCCTGTTATGCCGGACACTTCGGCAGAGGTTTGGGCGCGGCTCGGTCTCGGGGACATACACGACGTCTTCGACATCGCGGCCGAGGGAGAGTGGGGCAGACTGCCCCAAGGAAGCCGCGTGACGAAAGGCGAACCGCTGTTTCCGCGCATATATGAGGACGTGTAGGGGTCGGGATCGCACGACAAGGAGAACCGGATGCGCAAAGGACCCGCCGAACTGCCCAGCCTCGGTGCCCAGATCGCCGATACCCATGCTCATCTCGTCATGTTGGACGATCCTGCGGGTGCACTCGAGCGCTCGACTACGGCCGGCGTCATGTTCATCGTTTCCGTTGCCGATGCAACCGAGAGTCCGGCTGCCACATACGGTGCTTTGCCGAAATGGCACGAGGAGGCACAACGGCGCCTCGACCAGTGGGCGATCCCTCACGGCGAGCCGCCGGCCGTGCGCATCGTCATCGGTGTGCATCCACACAACGCCAACGATTTCGATGACGAGGCGGTGGAGGCGATCGCCACATATGCAAAGGATCCGCGAACTGTCGGCCTCGGGGAGATCGGCATCGATCTCTACTACGAGCATTCGCCGGCGGAGGTGCAGACCGAGGTCTTCCGCACGCAGCTGGCGATGGCTCACGAGTTGGACCTGCCTGCCGTGGTGCATCTTCGAGACGCATTCGAACAGGGAATCGCGGTTCTTCAGGACGTGGGATTGCCGAAGGCGGGCTGTGTGCTGCACTGTTTCACGGGTGACCGGGACATGATGGAGAGACTCGTCGATCTCGGTTGCCACGTGTCGTTCCCCGGTGTCGTCACCTTCCAGAAGGCCGATGCGCTGCGCGAAGCGGCCGCAGCGGTCCCGCTGGACAGGCTGCTTGTCGAGACGGACGCTCCTTTCCTGGCCCCGGTCCCGTTCCGAGGGAAGACGAACGAGCCGGCCTGGGCCACGTTCACGGTTGAGACGATCGCGAACCTTCGCAGCGAAGACACCGTGGATGTCGCAAAAGCCACGATCGGCAACGCACGTCGCCTGTTCAAGGACCCGGTTCCAAAGGGGGCCTAGTCGATGGCGGACGATCCCCGTTCGCGCCCCGAGACCCCCCTTGTCGTTTGCATTGCCGGCAGCCCGAGACGCCATGGCAACAGCGAGCAGATGCTCGATGCTTGCATTCGCGGCATCGAAGCCGCGGGCGGGGTGGCGGAGCGGATCGCGGTTGTCGAATACGGGATCAAGCCTTGTCAGGGCTGCAACGCCTGCTCGCTTACGGGTGAATGCGTAGTCCGCGACCGAATGCGAGAGATCTACCCGCGGCTGGACGCAGCTGACGCCATCGTGGTCGCGTCGCCTGTCTACTTCGCCACTGTGCCCGCCGTTCTCAAGGCGCTCTACGACAGGTGTCAGCCGTATTGGGCGCGCATCCACGTGCTGAAGGAGCCGCCCGCAGGTCCCAAGCGCCCGGGTGCGCTCCTTCTCGTTCGTGGTGGGGGTGACTCATTCGGATTCCAGGCGGCCGTCTACACGACGAAGAGCGTGTTCGCGGTACTCGGAGTCGAATGTGTCGAGCAGGTCAAGGTCGAGGGGCCGGACTCGCCGAGCGACATCGGCAGACATCCTGATGCGTTGATGCGGGCAGAGGAAGTGGGGCGGAGCATCGTTGCGAGGGTCAGGGGGGTGGGAGGTTAGGCCCGACTCCTACGGCCGTCGCTCGACCCGCCATGCCGTACCGTGGCGAAGTGCGGGTTTGGTGAGCGATTCCGCCTTGGGCTATAATCTCGTTCCGTCACGTTGACGCATCGTTGACGACCATGAGAGGGGAGCATGGAGCGACAGCCGGCTGGCCCGGCGCGATTCCTGAGACCCCAGTACATAGTCACAGTTCTCATCGCAGCAGCTATCATCGTCCTGAGCGTTGCCGGATTCGTGGGGGCCCAAAAGGCGGTGACCGTCGTCGTTGACGGCGAGTCCCGTTCCGTGAACACACAGTCGAACACCGTCGCCGCGCTCCTGGCGGAAGCCGGGATCGCGGTTGGCGATGGCGATGTCGTGAACCCACCGCTCGAGGCGGAGCTCTCCGACGGCATGACTGTCGTGGTTCGCTATGCCACGCCCGTCGTGCTGAGCCTGCAGGGCGGAGACGTGGAAGTCTCAGTGGTTGGCGACACTGTTGCGGACGCTCTGGTTGCCGCGGGCCTCGATCCGTCATGCGGCACCGTGACCGAGCCGTGCCTCGACGCACCGCTCTCGCCTGGCATGGTCGTGCGGGTCAGCGATGTCTTCGTGCGAGTACAGCAGGAAGAGGTCGAGATTCCCTTTGAGACCACGGCGAAGGACGACGACACGATGAGTCAGGGGTCCCGAAGCGTCGTTACCGAGGGTGCCCCCGGCAAGATTCTCCGTGTATATCGCGTTCTGGTGACGAACGGCGTGGAAGGCCCGCGCACGCTGACTGCTGAAGAGATCGTGCTCGAACCGGTCGACGAGGTCGTCGCCGTCGGCACGAAGCGCGCTTCGAGTCATCTGGTGGCCTCTCGCAGTGGGTCGAGTTCATCGAGCTCGGCGGCTAAGAGTGCGACTGCGCCGACGTCGGGAAAGACCATGCGTGTCGCGACGACCGCCTACGCTCCCGGTGTCGGCGGAGTCGGTTGGCGTACCGCGACGGGCATGAAGGCGGGATACGGAATCGCCGCAGTCGACCCCAGCGTGATCCCGCTTGGGACGCGAATGTACGTGCCTGGCTACGGCTACGCGCTGGCGGCTGACACCGGCGGCGCGATTGTCGGCAATCGAGTCGACCTTTGCTTTGACACGGCTGCCGAAGCGTATGCGTGGGGTCGCCGAACGGTGACCATCACTATCCTCCCCTAGGGAGGGCCGTGACGTATTCACGACTGGCGTCGCCTCGCGCGACGATCGACCTGCTTTCAGCGCACGGCCTTCACACGCGGAAGTCTCTCGGGCAGCACTTTCTGGTAGACGACAACGTCGTAGGCCGCATACTCAGGCTTGCAGGATTGTCGGGAGACGAAGTCGTTGTCGAGGTGGGGCCCGGAATCGGCACTCTCACCGTTGCCCTTTGCGAGGCGGCACGGAGGGTCGTGGCCATCGAGTGCGACCCCAGATTCGCGAGCTTACTTGCGAGCGAGGTGCGATCCGATGCTCTGCACGTGATAGAGGGTGACGCACTAGACGTCGATCCTTCGGCGATCTGCGAACCCTTCGGCGAACCGGACGCGCTGGTCGCGAATCTCCCTTATTCGGTTGCGGCCACGCTCGTCCTGCAGTACCTGGAGACCCTCCCGTCATTGCGGTACGCCGTCGTCATGGTTCAGGCGGAGGTCGCCGATCGGATGTCGGCCGAGCCGAACACAAAGGCCTACGGAGCGTACACGGTCAAACTGCATCTACGCGCGCAGCCGAAGACGCGCTTCGCTGTTTCGCGATCCTGTTTCCTGCCGCCTCCACGAGTGGATTCGGCAGTGCTGCGCCTGGAGAGGCGCCAGGACGCGGAGGCGCCGCAGACGATCGCCGCTGCTTCCAGAATGGCCGAAGCAGCATTCGCTCAGCGCCGTAAAACGGTCCGCAACTCGCTCAAGGCCTGCTTCCGCACGGACATCGGGAGGGTAGATGCCGTGTTGTCGTCCGCCGGCATCGACGGATCGAGGCGAGCGGAAGCACTTCGCGTCGCCGAGTTTGTCGCCCTTGGTCGCGAAGCACTTGAATTAGGCCTTCTACCTTGAGTTTTGTCGATTCTTGACGTATACTACTTCGTTGGACCTTGAAGGAGGAGTATATGAATCTTCAGAGTCAGCACGAGGTCGTGGGGCGGATTCGCAGTGACCTCGAGGCGCTGATGGGAACCCGCATGCGCTTGCGGGCGAACATGGGTCGCTCGAAGATAGTCGAGCGAGAAGGCATCTTGGAACAGACCCATCCCAGCTTGTTTGTGGTGAAGGTGGATGAGAAGCGGAATCGAAAGGCTCGTGTGTCCTATAGCTATGTGGATGTTCTGACGGGAACCGTCGAACTGAGCCACTGCGAGAGCGGAGAGAATCTCCTGCCCTGGCTCAACTAGCCCGGGCGAAGACAGCAGTCAACCTGAACGCGGGGCCTTCTGGCCCCGCGTCGCGTATGGAGGGAAACGACCGAAGTGGCCGAAGCAGTCGTCGTCGAAGCTCCCGCGAAGGTGAATCTCTACCTCGGTGTGGGGCCGCGACGGGGCGACGGGTATCACGATCTCACTACTGTCTTCCAGACTGTAGAACTCAGCGATCGCGTCACGATCGAACCCGCAGAGAGTCTGGAGTTCGAGTGCGACGTCGACCTGGGGATTGCCGATTCCGAAAACCTGGCCGTCCGGGCGGCTCTGGCGTTTGCGGCAGTGTGTGGCAGACATCCGGCCGTACGCGTGAGCCTGCGAAAACAGATTCCGGCGGGTGCGGGACTAGCAGGGGGCAGTTCCGATGCTGCAGCCGTGATCGCCGGACTGGCGGAGATGTGGGAGATGGACACCTCAGACGCCCATCTGAGGACGACTGCTGCAGCCTTGGGCTCCGACGTGCCATTCTTCCTTTCCGGTGGCACGTCCCTATACACCGGCCGCGGAGATGAGTTTGCGGCGCGAGTGCCCTTCGTCCCTCTCGACATCGTATTGGTGTACGTGGGCGTGCCGGTTGCAACTCAGGAGGCCTATTCCGCCTTCGACTCGTTCCCGCACACGCCGACGCCCGGTCCGGAGGCACTGGTTGCGGCGTGCGCATCTGGTGACCCAGCGAGGGTCGCCGCGACCCTCTACAACAACATGACGGACGCATCTGTGGGGCTGGTTGCGGGTATCGCGGAAACGCTAGCATGGTGCCAGCGCGAGAAGGGCGTGCTCGGCGCGGCCATGGCAGGGAGCGGCTCTGCGGTGTTCGCCGTATGCGCATCCGCGGAGTCGGCCGAGGAAGTCGCAGTCCACGCTTCTCGTCGCGGTTGGTGGTCTTGCGCGACGAAGGCTATCGAACGCGGAGTCACGCTAGGTCTCGAGGAGGCTTCGTGAAGGTAGATGTTGTGGTGCTCGCGGGGGGTGACGGGGCGGTCATCGACCCATCGTGCCGCTTCAAAGGGCTACTGCCGGTAGCGGGCAAACCAATGGTCGAGTGGGTCGTCGATGCGATGCGCAGCGCGGAACTCGTGGCGGAGGTAGCGGTTGTAGTTCCGACTGCAGAGGACCTCGGGTCCTGGGCCGACAGAGTGGACAAGCTCGTCGTGTCGGATGGCGACTTCATCGACAACGTGCTGGCAGGCGTGCGAGCCTTCCGGGTCGACCGACCGGTTCTAGTGACGACCGGTGACCTTCCTGCGCTAACAGGTGATGCAGTCGACGAGTTCCTCGAGAAAGCACTTCGGACAAACGCTGACTTCGTGTATCCGTTGGTGCGGCGAGAGGACGTACTGGCCGAGTTCCCGGATGCCGACCGCACGTTCGTCCGGCTGGTCGATGGGCCTGTCACCGGCGGCAACATGCTGCTTCTCAATCCGAGCCTCGTCGAGAAGAACGCGAGCATCGGTCAGACGCTCTTCGATACTCGGAAGAGCGCACTTCAGATGGCGAGAGTGATCGGTTTCAGATTCGTGCTGAGACTTCTCCTCGGCAAACTCGAGGTGCACGAAGTCGAGAAGAGGATGGGCGAACTCCTCGGTGGATCGGGGGCTGCCGTATACACGAGCCACGCGTCTATCGGGGCGGATGTCGACAAGCCTGTAGACGTGGTGGCGGCAGAGCGTGCGCTCTATGAGGCACGGCACGGTAGGATTGGAGGCTCGGACGGAGAATAGGATATCTGGGACTCACGGTGTCAACTGTGTCGGGGGTAGGGACCCTCGCCCGGCACAAGGGGGAGAAGCACATACATGGATATCACGAAGGTCACGCTCCGTCCTGTCGCGATGAACAAGGTCTGCGCGATCGCCAGCATCGTTCTCGACGATGCCTTCGTCATCCACGACCTTCGTGTGGTGAACGGGGACAAAGGTCTCTTCGTCGCCATGCCTTCCCGCAAACTTCCAAGTGGGGACTTCAGGGACATCTGTCATCCAATAAACACCGAAACGCGCAATCGAATCCAACAAGCTGTGCTGGACCAGTTCCAGATCGAGGGCGGCGTTGAAGCCTTCGCCGCAGCGTCGCAAGGCGTTCAGGCTCTGGACTAGCCTCTTTCCCGAAGCCGTCTCGCCCAAGGCAAGCTCGCACCTGTTTCGCGTCCCGCTCCCCCACGTTTGACGCTGCCGGATGCCCTCCCTACACTCATGATGCTCTGGGGCGTAGCCAAGTGGCAAGGCAGGGGACTTTGGATCCTCCATTCGTAGGTTCGAATCCTACCGCCCCAGCCAACCTGCTTTCTCCAGGGCCTGGATCCGCAGGTGAAAGGGCGAAGGGGTCGCGATGAAATCGGTGGCACTCATACTCGCCGCGGGCGAGGGAACGCGAATGAAATCCTCCGTGCCCAAGGTGGCGCATCGGATTCTCGGGGAGTCGATGATGACTCTCGTGGTCGATGTGGCCCAGAGGGCCGGCTGCGAGCGTATCGTCGTCGTGACTGGCCACGGTGCTGACATCGTTGAGTCCATGCTGCCCGAGGACGTGGCCGTGGTGCGCCAGGAGAGGCAGCTCGGGACGGGGCACGCCGTGCTGTGCGCGCGAGAAGTGCTGGAGGGTTTCGAGGGCTCGCTCACCGTTCTTTCGGGGGACACTCCGCTTCTGCGACCCGAAACGGTGTCCGGCCTGGTGGCAATGAGGGAGTCGAGCGGTGCGGCGGCGACGGTGCTCACGACGCATCTCCCCGATCCTGCCGAGTACGGGCGTGTGGTGCGAAACAGGGATGGTGGCATCGCCGCTATCGTGGAGCACAAGGACCTCCAGCCGGATCAGCAGCACATCGACGAGGTGAACACCGGGACCTACTGTTTCGACGCATCGGTGCTCTTCGCCCATCTGGACAAGCTGACCACCGACAATGCTCAAGGCGAGTACTATCTGACGGACATGATCGGCGTTTTCGACTCCGAGGGACTTCTCGTCACGGCCATGACGACGGACGATCCGCTCGAGACACTCGGTATCAACTCGCGCGTGCACCTCGCAGAGGCGACTCGGACGCTGCAGCGACGCATCAATACGCGGCACATGCTCGAGGGCGTGACGATGACCGACCCGGGGCTGGTTTGGGTCGGGCCGCGGGTGCGAATCGGCCGGGACGTGGAGATCGAACCGATGACGTTCATCATGGGCGAAACCGTCATCGGCGACGGGGCACGGATAGGCCCGGGTTCGCGGGTCGTGGACTCGCGTGTGGCCAACGGCGCAGTCGTGGATTCCTCGGTGGTCATCGACTCGGACGTGGGGCCGAACGCCAACGTTGGTCCTGTGGCCTATCTTCGGCCGGGAACGGTGCTTGAGGCTGGCGCGAAGGCGGGGACGTCGGTCGAGATCAAGAACTCGCGTATCGGGCGGGGCACGAAGGTGCCGCATCTGTCCTACATAGGTGATGCGGACGTCGGCCAGGACGTGAACGTGGGCGCCGGAACGATTACCTGCAACTACGACGGTGTGGAGAAGCACCGTACAGTCATAGGCGATGGGGCCTTCATCGGCTCTGATACCATGCTCGTAGCTCCGGTACGGGTCGGGCGGGGCGCTGTCACCGGTGCAGCAAGTGCGATCTCGCGCGACGTGCCCGATGGGGCGCTCGGTCTCGAGCGCTCGGACCAGCGCATCGTAGAAGGTTGGGCCGATCGCCGCCGCAAGGAGAAGCGGTCGGAGACGAACGAAGGAGAAGCGTCAAGTGATGAGTGAGACCGGCAAGCGGATGATGGTCTTCGCGGGCACGCAGAACCCTGAGCTTGCCGAGGGAATCGCGGGCCATCTTGGTATCGAACTGGGCAACATCAAGATCTCCAAGTTCGCCAACGGGGAGATCTACGTGCGCTTTCTCGAGTCCGTGCGCGGAGCGGACGTGTTCATCGTCCAGTCGGTGTGCCAACCCGTGAACTACTCGATCATGGAGCTCCTCATCATGGTAGATGCGGCAAAGCGAGCGAGCGCGAGGAGCATCACCGCCGTGATCAGTCACTACGGCTATGCGCGTCAAGACAAGAAGTCTGCCGCCAGAGAGCCCATCACCGCGAAGCTCATCGCCGACCTCATGACTACCGCCGGCGTCGACCGGGTCATCGCGATGGACCTTCACCAGGGTCAGATACAGGGCTTCTTCAGTCAGCCGGTCAACCATCTGACAGCCCTCCCCATCCTCGTGGACTACTTCGAGACGCTAGGACTCGAGGACCCTGTAGTCGTGTCGCCGGATGTCGGCCGAGTGAAGGTCTGCAAGAAGTTCGCGGACATGCTCGGAGCGAGTCTCGCAATCATGCACAAAGGGCGTCCCGAACACAACGTCGCAGAGATCACACACGTCATAGGCGATGTCGACGGCAAGGACTGCATCGTGGCCGACGACATGATCGACACGGCGGGCTCGGTCACCGAGGGTTCAAGAGCCCTCGTCAAGGCGGGTGCGAAGTCGGTCTACGTGACCGCCACGCACGCGATTCTCTCGTCGCCGGCGTTCGAGCGCATCGATGAAGCGCCTATCACGGAGGTCGTCGTGACCAACACGCTTCCGGTGCCAGAAGAGCATCGCGGCGGCAAGATTCGCGTGCTTTCGGTGGCTCCTCTGTTTGCACATGCCATCCAGAACGTGTACAACGACGAATCGGTGTCGGAACTCTTCGACCCAGACTTTCAACTCTAAGCGGCAAGACGTAGTGGGTGGCGAAGGGCCCCCGCCGAAAGGAGATTGCACGAAATGACCGAGAAGACGTCGATCCTCGCCAAGCCGAGGACTGTCATCGGCAAGGCGAACCGACGGCTCGCTGAGAGCGGTCAGATTCCCGCCGTGCTCTACGGCGGCGGACGCGACCCGATGGCGCTTGCAATCGATCGCCACGATTTCGAGCGTTTCGTCGCGCACCACGCGGCGGGGTCCACGCTCATCGCACTCTCCATCGAAGGCGAGTCAAAGCCGGTGAATGCGATGATCAAGGAACTCCAGACGAGCCCGGTCAAGGGCAACGTTCTGCACGTCGACTTCCTCGCAGTGCGCATGGACGTGAAGATCCAGGCCACGGTTGCGGTTCACACGGAAGGCGAGAGCCCGGGCGTCAAGGCCGGCGGCATACTCATGACCGGTTTGCACTCGCTTACCGCAGAAGCGCTCCCGAGCGACCTGCCGGACGCACTTGTCGCGGACGTCTCGTCTCTGGAAATCGGCGACACGCTTCTGGTGGGAGACATCACTCCACCGGAAGGCGTCACTATCGTCGAGGACCCCGAGAGCGTCGTTTGTTCCGTGACGCTTCCGAAGGTCGTGGAAGAAGAGGTCGAGGAAGAGGTCTTGGAAGGCGAAGAGGTCGAACCGGAGCTCGTCGGCGAGGAGGGGGTCGAAGGGGAGCCCGAGGAGACCGAGGAGTAGGGGAGCCGCCCTATGGCCCTCATCGTTGCGGGCCTGGGCAATCCGGGTCCCGAATTCGCCGATACTCGTCACAACGCGGGATTCAAGGTCGTCGACCTGCTCGCCGAGAACTTGCGCGCTTCGTACTGGAAGGACGAGGCCGGCGCGAAGACGTCGACGATCCGATTCGACGACGACGATCTGGTTCTGGCCAAGCCACAGAGTTTCATGAACATCAGCGGCAAGGCGGTCGTGAAGCTTCTCCAGACCTATGAAGTGCCGGTGGAAAGCCTGATCGTCGTGCACGACGACATAGACCTCCCGCCGGGCAGCGTACGAGCGAAGCGCGATGGCGGTCACGGTGGTCACAACGGGCTGCGCTCCATTACCGAAGAAACCGGTCACGATGATTTCCTGCGCGTTCGGGTCGGCGTAGGACGCCCGCCCGGAAGGATGGATCCGTCTGACTACGTCCTGCAGCCGATGCGAGGGGACACGCTTGCGGACTTCGACTCGGTCGTTCCTTCGGCTGCCCAGGCGGTCATGCACATCCTCGAGCACGGTATCGAGTCGGCGATGCAGGAGTTCAACGCGGATTGAGGGACGCGCGTGCGGGTGGGCATTGCCTGAAGCCGACCTACTTCAAGTACTTCATTGGGTCGACCGGCGTACCGTTTGTGCGAACTTCGAAGTGCAAGTGCGGTCCGGTCGAGTACCCGGTGGAACCGACGGTGCCCACACGTTCGCCCTTCGAGACCCCCTGGCCGTTCGCGACCTTTATCCCTCCGGACTGCTGATGGGCGTAGAGCGTGACCACACCCTCGCCGTGGTCGACCATGACCGTGTTCCCGTAGCCGCTGCGGTATCCGGCGTAGATGACGGTACCGTCGCCTGCAGCCACGATCGAGGCGCCGTTTATCGACTGCTCCGGGTCGAGGTTGCGGCCGATGTCTATTCCCGTGTGGAGCTTCTTCGTGCCGAAGATCGGATGAATGCGCCAGCCGAATGATGACGTGACTCGGTAGAAGCCAGGCGTCGGCCACTCCATGATGCCGTTGAACTGCCCCGACCCGTTGGAGGACTGTTTCTGCAGTTCTTCCTCGATGCGACGCGACTCCTCTTCCTCCTGCGCAGCGATGGCTCGGAGCCGCTCGGCGTTGCGCTCGGTCTGCTCCATGAGCGAGGCCTTCTGGTTCTGAACGCTGACCTGTGCATCCATCGCACCCTGTCGTTCGGCCTGCATGTCGAGGAGCTGCTTCTCGAGAGCCTCGGCCTCCGCACGCTTGATAGAGACGGCTTCGAGGCTGCGATCGAGCTCGACTCTCGCGGCTTCCAGGTCCGTCTTGGTGTCGGCGAGGTTGTTGGCGATGTCCTGATTGGACTTGATGACGCGTTGCACGAGCGTGGTCCGCGTGATGAAGTCGCTGAAGTCCTTCGCGCTCAGAAGCAGGTCGAGGTAGTACAGGGACCCCTGCTTGTACGAGACGGTCATCCTGTCGTTGAGCAGACTACTCTGACGCTCGTACTCCGCTGTCGTCTCGGCGATCTGCTCTTCCTTCCCCGCTATCTCGCCGCGGAGTCGATTCACTTCGGAACGAAGCCTGCGAGTGCGAGCCGAGGCTTCTTCGATCTGCGGGTTGAGTTCTAGCACGTTGGATTCAAGATCCGCGATCTGCTTGTCTAGCGCCTCGGTCTCCTTGCGGAGCTGCTCGGCGAGCTTGTCCGCCTTCTCCGCGGCTTCACGCGCCTGGTCGGCACGTTCGCGGGACTCCTGGAGGTCCTTCTGGGTTACGGCGATAGATGCCGCTGCGCCTGCAAAGAGAAGGAGGGCGACGGCAAGGAGGAGTGTTGCGTATGCGCGACTACGTTTCACTCTGCGATTCCTCCGGTGAAGGTTGGGTGAACCCCGGAAGGCGCACTACGACAGGACAATCCTACCAACAGTCTCGGCAAGGTTCAACGTGAGCTGGAGGGTCTGGTGACGGGCGGCTTGACCACCCAGGGGTCATCGTTCGTCGAGCACGATGCGCCACTGAGCGTCCCCGGGCCCTTCTAGCACGCGTATCTCGCCCGAATCGTCCACGAGCACGAGACCGAGTTCGTGCTGACGAGCGTAGTCTTCGGCCCGTGCCTGACCCAGGACGAACAGAGCGGTGGACAGTATGTCGGAATCGAGTCCGTCGGCCGCCCCCACAACAGAGAGTGAGCGTATGCCTGGAGCCGGGAGACCCGTCTCCGGGTCGAGAATGTGATGGTACCTGACGCCCTCCCGCTCGAAGTACTGCTGGTAGTCACCGGACGTCGAGACGGTAACCTCGCCGCGGACCTCGACGACTGCTATCACGGCTTCGGTGTCTCTTGGATCCTCGATTCCGATGCGCCATGGAGTCTTGTCCGGTTTGTCTCCGAACGCAACGGTGGTACTGCCTGATGTGAGCAGGGCGGCATCGACATCGCCGCTCGCCTTGAGGACGTCTGCGGCGTGGTCGAGACCCAGGCCCTTTGCGGCCCCGCTCAGGTCCAGCCCTGGGGGAGGAGAGAGGAACGTCGCAGACTTCTCGGGTCGCGAGAACCTGGCCTCGACACCGGCTGTCGTCTCGCGCATCGAGAGCATCCGTGTTGTGCGCAGCGCAGAGTCGATCTCGTCCTCGGAGGGCACGCGGCCCGTACCGCCGAAGTCGTAGAGAGCTATCACGTTCAGGAGGGTCGGGGAGAACGATTCTGTTACCCCGAGCGTCACCAACCGATCCAAGATCGTGATCGCATCCGCGGCTAGCGGCTGCCAGGAATAGGGGTCGCGGTTGAACTGGGCGATGGTGACCGGCGTGCCTGTGGCTGCTGAGCTGCGCCCGGTGTCCGCGTCGTCCGTGACGTATGCGGAGAGCGCCGTCTCGACCTCGTCCATTGCCGCGAAGGCGTCCCCTACCGCGGCCTCGACCGCGTCGCCGTCACTGCCGTATGCGGTGACGGTCACGATGGTGCCAAGGGCCTCACGCGACACGATGACCGGCTCGTAGCGCTCGGCACAGCCGGTGCTCGCGAGCAGCGCGAATCCGCTCGTCACGATGACGAGAGCGGACAGGACTGTCGGGCGCACGAACCTCATTTCCGTCTTCCCTGTTCGTGGGGTCTCGGCTAGCTCGGGCCAGCTGCAAGCTTCGCATTCGGGCTTCGGCTAGTATACTTCTGCGATACGCGGCACGTTGAGGCACGCGATGACGTGTCAGGGGGGCAACGAGGCGCACGACCCAGGAGGCATCGTGTTCCGCATCGTTCACAAGCGACAGTTGTCCGACGTAGTCTTCGAGATGGGAGTCGAGGCGCCCAGGGTTGCGCGCAAGGTGCGCGCCGGGCAGTTCCTCATTCTAAGAGTCGATAGGGACGGTGAACGCATCCCGCTGACGTTCTCGGACTGGTCTGCCGAAGAAGGCTGGGTGCGCTTCATCTTCATGCGCGTTGGCAAGACCACTCACGCGTTGTCGCACTGCGAGATCGGCGATGAGCTGACCGACCTCGTCGGACCGCTCGGGACACCCACACATGTGGGCGATCTCGGCCGCGTGGCAGTAGTGGGCGGAGGCGTCGGCGCGGCAGTAGCCTATCCTGTCGCCCGGGCGATGCTTGAAGCTGGCGACGACGTATCTGTCATTCTGGGCGCGAGGACTGCCGATCTGCTGGTTCTGGAGGACGAATTCCGCGCGATAGAGCCGACGAGACTCGTCGTCACGACCGACGATGGTTCGGCGGGAGTCAAGGCGCTGGTCACGACACCTCTCAAGGAGCTATGCGAAGCTGGCGAGATCGATCTGGCGTTCGCGGTCGGACCGGCCATCATGATGAAATTCTGTGCGGCCACAACCAAGGAATGCGGTGTTCCCTGCATCGTTTCGCTCAACCCCATCATGGTCGACGGCACGGGCATGTGTGGCGCTTGCCGAGTGAGTGTGGGCGGAGAGACCCGCTTCGGGTGCGTGGACGGGCCCGACTTCGACGGACACCTCGTGGACTTCGAGGAGCTGATGAGCCGTCAGCGCGTCTACGTCGAGGAGGAGCGCCTGTCCGATTCCGAATACTCTAAGGAGTGCTCATGTCGGCTGTAGACGATAGCGGCAACGTTGCGACCCCGAAGCCGTCCGCCGAGAAGCCGAGACACAAGCCTTCTCGTGAGCCGCGTACACCCATGCGCGAGCGGGCTGCAGTCGAGCGGGCGGCCGATTTCGACGAGGTCGCTCTCGGCTACACGGAGGAGCTAGCGGTAGCGGAGGCGGCGCGCTGTCTTCAATGCAAGAACCCGACCTGCATCGAAGGCTGTCCGGTGCAGATCGACATCAAAGCCTTCATCGGACACATCATCGATGGCGAGTACAGGGAAGGCGTTGCCGTCCTCAAGGAACGCAACGCCTTGCCGGCTGTGTGCGGTCGAGTCTGCCCGCAGGAGGAGCAGTGCGAGGCGGTGTGCGTGCTCGCGCGCAAGGCAGAGCCAGTGGCCATCGGTCGCCTCGAGCGGTGGCTGGGAGACTACGATCTCGCATGCGAACTGGAGCATCGCTGCGTGCCCGAAGTAGGCGAGCCCACGGGATTTCGCTGCGCGATCATCGGCTCGGGCCCTGCGGGACTCGCCTGTGCGGGCGAGCTTGCACGCCTGGGACACGACGTGACCATCTTCGAGTCGCTGCACGCACCGGGCGGCGTTCTGACCTACGGGATTCCGGAGTTTCGCTTGCCGAAGGCGATCGTCGATTCAGAGATCGACATGCTGGTGCAGATGGGCGTGAAGATCGAGTGCGACACGGTGGTTGGTGCGACGCTCACTCTCGACGAGATACTGAACGTGGAAGGTTTCGACTCCGTCTTCATTGGGAGCGGTGCCGGATTGCCAGTGTTTCTCGGCGTTCCGGGCGAGAATCTGAACGGCGTCTATTCGGCCAACGAATTCCTGACGCGAGTGAACCTGATGCGCGCATACGAGTTCCCGAGGGCCGACACACCGGTGTGGCGAGGGCGGAGAGTCGCCGTCATAGGCGGCGGCAACGTCGCGATGGACTCGGCTCGAACGGCTTTGAGACTCGGTGCCGATGAAGTCTTCCTCGCCTACCGGCGAACCGAGCAGGAGATGCCCGCCCGTCGCGAGGAGGTCCACCACGCGAGTGAGGAGGGCGTGCAGTTCAAGATGCTCTGCTCGCCCGTAGAGATCCTCGGGCGAGACGGCTTCGTCACCGGACTGGTGGCAACGAGAATGGAACTTGGCGAGCCGGACGAAAGCGGGCGTCGCGCTCCCGTGTGCGTGATGGGCTCCGAGTTCGAGATCGAGTGCGACACCGTCGTCGTGGCCGTCGGGACGCGCGCGAACCCCCTGCTCATGAAAGCCGCACCCGATCTCGAGCTGACCGGCAGGGGATACGTGGCGGCCGACGAGCATGGGGCGACCAGCGTGCCGGGAGTCTTCGCCGGGGGCGACATCGTCACGGGAGCGGCGACCGTGATTCTTGCCATGGGGGCCGGGAAGCGCTCGGCGCGCGCCATGGATGGATGGCTCCAGAACCCGGACCGCTAGTCGGCACTTCTCCGCATATCAGCGGCGCTCGAGTGGGGTACAATCGGAACGAGGGTGCGATGAATGGTCGTACCCCGACCCCAAACGGCAGAGTCGGCGATGGTGAGGTGTTCGAGTGGGGGACGAACCGACGAGCGTGCTGGTCATCGACGACGATCAGGCGATCGTCGATATGATTCGCATGGGTCTCGAGGCCGACGGCATGACCGTCTATGGTGCATGCGACGGTGCTGAAGGTATCGAAGTACTCAATCGCGAGCCCGTCGATTTGGTGATTCTCGACATCATGATGCCGCGCGTGGACGGCTGGATGGCTCTGATGGAGATTCGAAACAGCCCGACCACCGCGGACATCCCTGTGATAATGCTGACGGCCAAGACTCAGGATCTGGCGAAGATCCTGGCGTTCAAGCAAGGCGTGCAGCAGTACGTCACCAAGCCGTTCAACATCCTCGAGCTGTCCGCGCGCGTCGAGAGTCTGGTTAGCGGGCGCCGTCGGATGGCGGGCGGAGCGATGGGTTCCGAGGAGGGTGACTTTCGAAAGCTCGCCGTACGCAAAGGCGGACGCACTGTGCTGCTGTCTCTCGACGACGTCGTCTACATCTCGGCACGGAACAAGTCCACGTACGTTCATGCGTACGAGAACCAGTACCTCGTGGACATGACGCTGTCGGACCTGGAGGCCAAGCTTTCCAGAGAGTCTTTCGTGCGTGTGCACCGCAGCTACATCATCAACCTGAACAGGATCAAAGAGATTCTTCGCGACGAGGGTGCCTACGTCGTCGTGATTGCGGATCGCGACGAAACGCACATTCCCGTGGCGCGACGGCAGATTCGCGTCTTCCGGGAGGCCGTGGGCATCTAGGTCGCGTTGCCGTCCGGGTCGCTAGCTCGAATCGCGGTAGCCGTCAGTTCCTGAGGCTGCTCAAGGGTGCAGGAACGCGTCCCCCTCGGCGGACAAGCTTCGTGCCCGCCCACTCGCTGACGGACATCACCGGAGCCGAGCCGAACAAACCGCCGTACTCTACCATGTCGCCGACGCTCTTGCCGGGGACTGGCATCAGACGCGCGGCCGTCGTCTTGTTGTTGATTACCCCTATCGCGCATGCATCGGAGATGATGGCGGCGATGGTCTCGACGGAGGTGTCGCCGGGAATCGGGATCATGTCCAGGCCGACCGAGCACACGGCGGTCATCGCCTCGAGCTTCTCGAGCGTCAGGGCGCCGTCCTGAACCGCGCGCACCATGCCCGCGTCCTCCGAGACGGGGATGAAGGCACCCGAGAGCCCCCCTATGCTCGATGTGCCCATCGCGCCACCCTTCTTGACGGCGTCGTTGAGCATCGCCAGTGCGGTCGTGGTGCCGGGACCTCCGCAACGCTTCACGCCGATGGCCTCGATGATGTCGGCCACCGAGTCGCCTTGGGCAGGCGTCGGCGCCAGCGAGAGGTCCACGATGCCCATCGAAACCCCGAGGCGCCGGGCTGCTTCCTGCGCGATCAGCTCCCCGACGCGCGTGATCTTGAACGCAGTGGACTTGATGGCCTCGGCCACCTCAGTCAGATCGGCGTCTTCAGCGAGTGACGACACGACGGCTCGCACCACGCCGGGGCCCGAGATTCCCACGTTCACCACGGCGTCGGCCTCGCCTGCGCCGTGTGCCGCACCGGCCATGAACGGGTTGTCCTCGACCATGTTGCAGAAGACCACGAGCTTGCCGCAGCCGAATCCGTCGGAATCCGCAGTGGCGACGGCGGTCTGCCGAATGACCTCGGCCATGCGCAGAACGGCGTTCATGTTGATGCCCGAACGCGTCGAGGCGACGTTGACCGAGGAGCAGACACGCTCGGTCTGCGAGAGTGCGGCCGGGATCGAGTCAATGAGGCGCCGGTCGCCCTCTCCCGTCCCCTTGTGGACGAGTGCCGAGAACCCTCCGATGAAGTCGACGCCCACGTCGCGGGCCGCCTCGTCGAGGGCCGTCGCCAGCGGTGTCAGGTCGTCCGCCTCGCAGGCGGCAGCGATCTGTGCAACGGGCGTAACGGCGATGCGCTTGTTCACGATTGGAACGCCGTACTCGGATTGGATGGCTTCGCAGACCGGTACGAGACGCTCCGCTCCTC
>JAOUET010000043.1 GCA_029858605.1 Coriobacteriia bacterium
GTCGAGCGCCTGAATCCCGAATGGCAGCCGCCATGGAACGATCGTTGTGGAAGTAGCCGTGGTGGGAACCGGCGATGATGAGAGTCGGGTGGGACTGCAGGAGGCGCACAATTGCCTCACTGAGGACTTCCTTTCGTGCGCCCAGGAAGTAGACGGGCCACCCACTGCGAGCGGCTTCCGCAAGGAGTTGATGCATGAGATCGATCCCGGTCACGCGCTGTGGCACCTTGCGGCCAAGAAGTCGGCCCGCCCACACAACCGATTGCCCGTCGGCATTGACGATGTCCGCGGAGCCGATGATCTCGCGCAGTCGCTGGTCGCGCGACGCCAAGACGACTTTGCCGGCGTTCAGCACAACATGTTGCGCGGGCTTTCGTGAGTCCACCAGACGACGACAAGCCTCCACGGTCTCGTCCATGGTCACGAGATCAAGTGGCATGCCGAATAGCGTGGCGCGCTTGTCCTGCTGGAAGACCCTGCCTGACATGACGAGATACACTATACTTCACCGGGGTTGCCGTGCGAGTCTGGTACGCCGTGCGAGGCAGGGGAGGTTCGTGGACCGGCGCATCACAGCGATCCAGATGGTCGTCGACCTTGCGATGCTCGTCGCTGCCGGTCTAGCGGCCTCCATCGTCCGTTTTGGCACCATCGCCGCCGGGACGACGTTCGAGAATGCCGCAGCCGATCTTCCGTTCTGGCAGCTCACACTCATCATCGCGCCCATCTGGCTCGTGTTCCTGTACGCAGAACGCCTCTACGATCCCGGCAGCACTTCCGTGCGTCCCGGCGAGCTCGCGCGCGTGGCTCGAGCGCTGTCGTTCGGGCTGGTCGCCCTCATCATGCTCACGTACGTTCTCAAGCTGCAGGGCCTGTCGCGAGCGTGGACGCTGATCGCCTGGGCGTTCGGAGTCGTCTTCGTACTTCTTGGGCGCTCCGTGGTACGCCTGATCGTGACCGAGATGAGGTCCAGGGGCCGTCTCACGCGGCGAACGCTCGTCGTGGGGTCGAACGCCGAAGCAGCCGACGTTATCCGCGTTCTGAAAGGGTCACCGGGTTCAGGCCTGATCGCTGTCGGATGTCTCGCATCGTCCCAAGCCGAGAGGCTCTCGCTCGACTTCTGCACGCCGGAGGTGCCGTGCCTCGGCGCGGCCCGAGAGCTGAAGGACATCGTGCGAGGCCACAAGGTCGACGTGGCCATCATCGTGTCGTCGGCCTTCGACCACGACGTACTCGCCCGGATGATTGCTGAGTTGCGAGGCACCGGCGTTGAAATCAACGTGTCATCCGGCCTCTTTGAGGTTCTGACAAGCCGAGTCTTGATTCGCGAGATCGGCGGCGTTCCGCTGATCACGGTGCGCGGGGTGTCGCTGTCCAAGCGCAAGCTCGTCACCAAGCGTGCATTCGACCTGGCAGTAGCGAGCTCGATCGTGCTACTGGGATCACCCGCATGGATTCTCATCGCGCTCGGAATCAAGATCACGAGCCCAGGCCCGGTCTTCTACAAGCAGCAGAGGGTCGGCCGACGAGGCAGCCGCTTCGGCATGTACAAGTTCCGCTCGATGGTGGCGGACGCCGATGCGCAGCTCAAGGCGCTGCAGGCAGAGAACGAGGCGAGCGGACCGCTGTTCAAGATGAAGGACGACCCCCGCGTGACATCCATCGGCAAGTGGATGCGGAAGTTCTCGATCGACGAGTTCCCCCAGCTCATCAACGTCCTGAAGGGGGAGATGAGCCTCGTCGGCCCGCGGCCACCGCTTCTGGGTGAGGCCGAGGAGTATACCGAGCGTCACTGGCGGCGCATGGAGGTGCTCCCGGGGATGACCGGATTGTGGCAGGTGTCGGGGCGCTCAAGGCTAACCTTCGACGAGATGGTTAGACTTGACCTGTTCTACATCGAGAACTGGTCTGTGTCGTTGGACCTGCAGCTCATGGCGCGAACCGTGCCCGCGGTTCTGTTCGCACGCGGAGCGTACTGATGCGCATTCTGGCTACGGGAGGCGCGGGCTACATAGGGTCCGTGACCACGAGGCTACTCTGTGACGCCGGCCACGACGTAGTCGTGCTCGACACGTTGGAGCGAGGGTACGCTGCATCCGTCGACGGCCGAGCGCGTCTGGTCCAGGGTTCTGTCGGCGATCGCGATGCAGTATGCACCGCTCTTGAGGGAGTCGATGCGGTTCTGCACCTCGCCGGCTACATCGAGGTTGCCGAATCACAAGTGCGAGCCGCCGACTATCTCGAGAACAACGCCGTCCTGCCGATGGAGTTGGTCGAGTCGATGCTCGAACGCGGCGTCGACGCGATAGTGTTCTCGTCGACCGCGGCGGTCTACGGCGAACCCGAGTCGATACCGATCAATGAGGACGCCCCGACTCGTCCCGTGAACGTGTACGGAGCCAGCAAGCTGATGTTCGAGCGGATGCTCGACTGGTACGGGTCACGGCGCGGCTTGCGTTCTGTGCGACTGCGCTACTTCAATGTCGCGGGAGCGTGGCCGGACGGTTCGATCGGCGAAGCTCACGACCCCGAGACGCACATCATTCCCCGCATACTTGGAGCCGTGGCGTCCGGCCAGAGGCAGTTCGAGGTCTACGGGTCGGACTACGACACGCCGGACCGCACGTGCGTGAGAGACTACATCCACGTGTGCGACTTGGCAGAGGCCCACCGCCTGGCACTCGAGTACGTGCATTCCGGCGGCCAGACCGGAGTATTCAATCTGGGCAACGGAGAGGGCTACAGCAACCTGGACGTCGTGCGAACGTGCGCCCAGGTTGTCGGCAGTCAGATCGAAGTTGTGTTCGGGGATCGGCGTTCGGGCGACCCCGCCGTTCTTGTGGCATCTGCTTCGCTTGCCGAAGAGGTCCTGGGCTGGCGTCCGGAGCGTCCAGAGCTTGCCAGGATAGCGACAGATGCGTGGACGTGGCACAGTACTCATCCGAAGGGCTATCGGGCCGTGGAGGAAGTGGTAGAATGACCGTCGCCGCTTGCGCGGCACCCGTATGGGCGATTGGCTCAGGGGGAGAGCGCTTCCTTCACACGGAAGAGGTCGTTGGTTCAAATCCAACATCGCCCACCAACCATTCGAAGCCCCGCCGTTCGGCGGGGCTTCTTGCGTGTTCGGATACCCGACGCCACCGCCCGGAACCTCGCGCAGCCCCGGAGCCTTGTACGACGTGCGCCGAGTTCAAACCCATTTGTGATTTTCGGCACTGACACATCTGACGAACGGGCCGATGTAAGGAGCATAAGCGACGCAGGCCGTCGAGGAACGCGGAGGCGAACAGACGGAAGGCGCAGCGATGGACAACTCGCAATGGCACGCGCCAGATGGAACCAAGGGCATCGCGCCCTATCAAGCGCGCGAACTCCTGATCGATTGCTTCGCCGACGCACATCGCGGCCGGCTTCTCGCGGCGGTCGAGAACCTCTCTGCAGAGCCGGACGAGTTGTGGGTGCGCAGGACTGTGGCTTCGGCAATCCAATCGAAGTTCAGCGAATTCGGTCTGGATTTCGAGAAACCGACCCCCCAGTCGATCGCAAGGGTGGCGGACGCGCTCGCGGCAGAAGCGGTCGCGTCGGGAACGCCGCAGGTGGTCATCGACCATCACCTCAACGAGATGCGCAAGGTGATCGAGCGTATGCCGCACTAGGCGAGACCGGACCACTAGGCGAAGCTGGGCTCCTTGTTCGCGCGGGCATCTCTTCGGCAGACGTATCCGTCCAACGGACGTGAAGCTACGTTCAACAGCCGGGCTCGCCGGCGTGTCCACAGCAGCTCCGCAACCGAAAGACCTTTCGCGCGCTGTTGCGGAAGACGAGCCAGACCTTGCGCCCGATCGGCATGTCTGCCCTCAGATTGCGCCTGAAGGCGCTTGCGGAGGGGGTCGCGTCTCCACACATGAAGGCCTCCTTCAGGGTTGAGAACTGGGTTCCCTGTATCTACCAAGCCGCCCAGTTGACCGATTCACAGTAGGCCGGATGGACCCCGAGCGTGTCCCGGATCGCCGAGTCCGTGGCTCCCGTTCGAATGCCCAATGCGAGCGAGTAGATCAGGTCGCTCGCCGTGGGACCTGCGATGTGTGCACCCAGCAGCCGTCCGTCGCTTTCGCCGAAGAGGAGCTTCACGAGCCCATCGCGCTCGTCTTCGATGATGGCGGCGCCGAGTGAATCGAACTTCGTCACCCGTGCGCGATAGGGGATGCCGAGGCGCTGGGCGTCGGCCTCGCTCAGACCGACCTGTGCGACCTGCGGAACCGTATAGACGGTCGTAGGAACGGCCGAGTAGTCCGGTGCGTGCGGCTCGTCGCTGTCGATGGACCAGGCCACGGTTCGCCCCTGGTAGGAGGCCACCGGGGTCTGCATCATGCCGCCCGCCGCATCTCCGGCGGCCCAGACGCGTGGGTTGCTGGTTCTCAGGAACTCGTCTAGCACGAGTGCGCCCCTCTCGTCGGTCTCGATGCCGCCTGCGGACAGGTCGAGCGCGTCGAACGAAGGGCGCCGACCGACGGCCATGAGAACGCGTGCGTACGTCCCTTCGTGCGTTTCGCCCGTTGGCTTCTCGAGGAAGGTCGCCGTGATGTCGCCGGGGTCACCGGAGAGAGCCTGCATTCGGCAGTTCGAATGGAACGAGACTCCCATCCGTCCCAATCGCCGCACCGGGACTTGCGCGACATCCGGATCGAGCATCTCGAGAGGACGCGGTCCGGAGGAGACGAGGGTGATCTTGGTGCCGAAGGAGGCAAAGATGGCGGCGAACTCCATGCCGATGAAACCGCCGCCGACAATGAGCAGAGTGTCGGGTGGTTCGGGGTAGCCGAGAGCCGCGTCGCTGGCGTCGGCGAGCTCGATTCCGGGTAGGGGTGGCAGTACCGGTGCGGAGCCCGTCGCGATCACCACGCTGTCCGGTGTCAGCACGCTGTCGCCGACCGAGACCTGTTCGGGAGACACGAAGTGCGCGGTGGCCTTGGCGAGACGGACGCCGGCGGACGCGAATAGCGATTCCTGGTCGCCGGCGTATGTCTCCTCAGAGTGCCATTTCCAGGCGAGCACGGTCTGCCAGTCGGTGACAGGCTGCGTGACGCCGATCCCGAATTGCTCGGCGGTGTCCACAACTCGACGCACTGCGGCCGAATGAGCGAGGGATTTCTTCGGCATGCAGCCACGCCAGAGACAGGTGCCGCCGATCCGGTCGTGATCGGCCACCGTCACGGACCACCCCGCTTGGGCAAGCGAGCGAGCAGCAGCGGTTCCGGCAGCACCGCTGCCTATGACCAATACAGTGCGTCGCTCGGCGGCCACGCTGCGTCCCTTCGTAGGTCTTGAAGTCAATGTCGCGTGAGGTCCAGGTCGTGCCCTTGCTTCTCGGATTATTGCCGAGCGAACGGCGCGAGAAACCGGGTGCAAACGCCGAGCGTGCGCCGAGTAGGGCGGGAAGGCAACGCTCTCGGAAGTGGCCCGCGAGAAGAGTGCTCGCGCCAGAATGAGACCCGCGCGATTGTGAGCGGAGTTTGTATCACTTGTTTACAAATCGTTGTTTGTGCGGCTAGAATGCCGTACAACACGCGCACCGGGTGCTACCGGGGCGTCGGGATAGGGGCCTGCGGGGGGACGTCTTACCGGCCTAGATACTTGTAACAAAGAGTTACAAGTACATGAGACGACTGCGGCAGGGGGTTGTGGATGCAGGGCTTGCCTGCAGATAGGTTGCTATTCGTACTCGGCCTGGCGACTGCTGCCGCCGGTTTCATCGGGCTGGTCTTCTTGATCAACAAACTTCTGTCTCCGCGAAATCCCACATCGGAGAAGGTGGAACCCTACGAGTGCGGCATGGAGCAGGCCGGCCAGCCATGGGCTGCCGTGCGCCTACGCTTCGCAACGATTGCACTCCTGTTCGTTCTGTTCGACGCCGAATCCGTGCTCCTGTTCGCTGTTGCCACCAAGCTGAGAGGCAGCTGGGTCGCACTGGTGGAAGTAGCGGTCTTCGTGGCGTTCCTCGCGTTGGGTCTCGCGTATGCGTGGCGGAAGGGGGCGCTGGCGTGGCGCTTGTAGACCGCATCGGCGCGGCGCTCGACCGCACCCCCGGAGGAATCATCCTCACGAGTGTCGATGCCGTAGTCGACTGGGCGCGAGGGCGTTCGCTTTGGTCGATGCCGATGGGTACTGCTTGCTGCGCGATGGAGCTGATTGCGGCCTCGTTCGCGAAGTTCGATTTCGACCGGCTCGGCACGTTCCCGAGACCCGATCCTCGGCACACGGACGTCATGGTCGTTGCGGGCACGATCACGCGCAAGATGGCTCCGGCAGTCAAGCGGCTCTACGAGCAGATGCCCGACCCGAAGTGGGTCATCGCGATGGGCAACTGCGCGGTCTCGGGCGGCATCTTCTTCTACGACAGCTACTCGGTTGTTCGCGGAGTCGACGAGTTCTTGCCCGTCGACGTGTACATCACCGGGTGCCCGCCACGTCCGGAATCCCTACAGGATGCGGTGCTTCAGCTACGCGAGCTGATCGCCACCGAATCCATCGCACCCGGAGTCAGACGTCAGCGAGAACTACTCCTCCCGACATCAGGCGATCTCTCGTTCGGGCAGAGACCGGGTGTGGTCGATGAGGGTGAGTCGGGATGAACATCGACGAGCTGCGCGAGCATCTATGCAAGGAGCATCCGGACCTGTGCCCACTCTTCTCGATCGAGTTCGGTGACGGCGTTCTGCTCGTCGATCGCGGAAGGCTCTTCGATGCGGCCGCCGACCTGAAAGAACTGGGTTTCGATCGTCTTGGGATGGTCACCGCGGTCGATCGAGACGAGGAGTTCGAGCTTGTCTACCGGCTCACGTCGCGGGCTATGTCGTGCGGCATGTTCCTGAAGTGCCGGGTCCCCCGAGAGAATCCACGCGGGCGCTCTTTGGTTCCACTGTGGCCTGCGGCCCTTTGGCAGGAGCGTGAGGTCTACGACCTCTTCGGCATTGAGTTCGAAGGTCATCCGGACCTCAGGAGGATCTTGCTTCCGGAAGACTGGGACGGTCATCCGCTCAGGAAGGACTACGCAGACGACCGGATGATCCGGCGACCCGACTACATCTGACTCTGAAACATTCGCAGGCGCTGGGAGGGAGGTGTTGCGATGACCATGGAAGTCGAAAGCAGGCGCGAGGTGTCGGGCGAAGACGACCTTGCGAGGCAAGAACTCGTAGTCAACGTGGGTCCATCGCACCCCTCCACGCACGGTGTCTGCCGCGTGATAGTGCATGTCGACGGCGAGGTCGTCACCAAGGCGGAGCCCGTCATCGGCTACCTGCATCGCGGCATCGAGAAGATGTGCGAGAACCGCACGTACTTGCAGGTCGTGCCGCTCACCGACCGACTCGACTACGTCGGTTCGATGTACGCGAACTGGGCGTACTGTCGTGCGGTCGAGAGACTCGCTTCGATCCGAGTCCCAGAGCGTGCCGAGTACCTGCGGGTCATCGTATGTGAGATGCAGCGCATCGCCAGCCACATGATGGCGCTCGGCTCTTCTGCGGCCGATACGGGTGCGGCATCGATGTTCATCTACGCGTTCGACGAGCGCGAACGCATCGTCGAGTTGTTCGAGGAGCTGTGCGGTGCTCGTCTGACCTACAACTACGTGCGTCCGGGCGGCGTGAGCTTTGACGCGCCGGAGGGTTGGACCGATCGTCTGAAAGACTTCACCAACAATCACAGGACCGCACTCTCCGAGATGGACCGCCTCTTCTTCGGCAACGTGATCGCGCGCGGACGCATGAAGGGGATAGGCGTGCTGTCTGCCGAAGACGCAGTCTCGTGGGGTGCTTCCGGACCGGTGGCGCGTGGTTCCGGTGTGAACTGGGACTTGCGCAAACACGACTCGTACTCGGTGTATCCGCGTTTCGACTTCGATGTTCCGACCGGTTCGAACGGCGACGCGTACGATCGGGGTCGATGCCGGCTCTTCGAGTGCTACGAGTCTTGCAGGATCATCGAGCAGGCGGCGGCGCAGATGCCTGAGGGGCCCGTGAAGACGGACGGGCTCTCGCGGCTGATCAGTCCGCGCCCAGGCGACGCCTACGACCACATAGAGAGCGCACGTGGCTCGCTGGGCGTGTACGTCGTGAGCGAGGGAGGCCCACGACCGTATCGGGTGAAGTTCCGTTCACCCGCGTTCTGCAATCTGGCGCTGCTGCCGATGCTGGCCGAAGGACACACGCTCTCGGACCTTGTCGTGGTTCTCGGGTCGCTGGACCCCGTCTTCGGGGAGGTCGACCGATGAGCGGGTTCCTTGGCGGACTGGTCTTCGGTCTGGCCGGCGGTATCACGATCGCCCTGGGCACGATCATGGGCGTGTGGGCGGAGCGCAAGATATCCGGGCGCGTTCAGATGCGTCTTGGACCGCAGGAGCAGGGGCCGTTCGGGCTTCTGCAGGTACCCGCCGATACGCTGAAGATGATGTTGAAAGAGGACATCACTCCGCGCAACGCGGATGCGCGGGTCTTCCGGTTCGCGCCCTACGTAGTGTTCGTGCCTGTCGCGATGGGTCTCGTCGTGATTCCGTTCGCGGTTGGCTGGGCACCACTGGACACCAGCATCGGCATCCTGTTCTTCCTGGCGGTGCCGTCGCTCTCCTCGATCGGCATGTTGCTCGGCGGCTGGTCTTCTCGCAACACCTACGCGACGCTCGGAGGCATGCGTGCCGCCGCGCAGATGATCTCCTACGAGCTGCCCCGCACGCTGTCCGTCCTTTCCATCGTGCTGCTGGCAGGTTCGCTGAGGCCCCTCGATGTTCTGGACGCGTGGCGAGTCTGGTGGCTCCCGCTGATCTTCGTCGGCTTCATCGTCTACTACATCTCGTCGGTGGCCGAACTGAATCGCGGACCGTTCGACATCCCCGAGGCCGAGTCCGAGCTGGTCGCGGGGTACTTCGCCGACTATTCCGGCATACGCTGGGGCATCTTCATGATGTCCGAGTACGGCGGGCTGGTCGCCGCCTCGCTCTTTGGCTCAGCCGTGTTCCTGGGCGCCACTCGCTGGCTGCCAGGCGCACTCGGTGTGATCGTCTTCGTGCTCGTTGCAGCGTTGATCGCGTCGAGCATGATTTGGATCAAGTGGACGTTCCCGCGCATGAGACCCGACCAGCTGATGCGTACTGCGTGGAAGGTGCTCACGCCGATCGCCCTCGTCCAGCTCGCGGTGGTGGGGGTGGTGGTCCCGTGGCTGTAGACGACGAGGCGCGTCTAGTCGAAACGGGCGCGCCCGATCGCTTGCCGAGGGCCGTTCCGCTGACAGTCGACGTCACGGATGATTTTGCCGGCGGCGTTGCGGGGTTCGTAGCGCGGTGGCGCTCGCTCGTGACGGGCCTCGGCATAACCGCTCGGCGAGCTATCGGTGGGCCGAAAACGTTGCGGTATCCGGCCCAGAAGTGGGAGGTCTCGCCGCGTTGGCGCGGTGCTCTGCGGTTGCGCGGTGTCCTCGGCAGAATGGAGATACCGATCCTGCGGGAGCTGAGCCCGGCGTACAACGCCGCAGTCGAGCAGCTTCATCGCGAGGATCGTCTGTCGCCGTGTGTCGGGAACTGTCCCGCCAACGTCGACGCGCGCGGTCAGAACTACTTCATGGCCGAAGACCGCGCCATCGAGGCCTACGAACTCGTGCGCACCCGAAACATCCTGCCAGGAGTTCTTGGCCGTATCTGCCATCACCCCTGCGAGACGGCGTGCCGCCGCAATCTGTACGACGAGGCGATCGCCATCAGGCCTCTGCATGGTCTGGCCTACGAGGCTTACGTGGCGGACCCACCGGCCATCGAGCCGTTTGAGGTGCGCTACGAAGAGCGCGTTGCGGTGATCGGCTCCGGGCCGTCGGGTCTGGCTGCCGCACACGACCTGATGAAGCTCGGCTATCGCGTGACGGCGTTCGAGAAGGAAGAGAAGCCCGGGGGCGCTTTGAATTCGGGCGTGCCGTCCTACCGACTTCCCCGAGAGGTTCTGCACGGCGAGATAGACAACATCGTGAAGATGGGCCTCGAGCTGCATTGCGGCGTTCAGATCGGCGTGGACAAGCCTATCGCCGAGCTCATCGACGAGTTCGACGCGATTCTGATTTCGGTGGGATTGCAGGAGAGCAGGCTCCTCCCGATACCCGGCAACGACGCCAAGGGCGTGCGAGGCGCGCTCGAATTCTTGAAGGCAGCCAACTGGCGCGGTGAGACCGGCGTGGAGGGCAAGCGGGTCTTCGTCATCGGCGGCGGGAACGTGGCGGTCGATGTCGCCCGGTGCGCCTTGCGCACGGGCGCGAGCGAGGTGCGACTCGCGTGCCTCGAGGCGGACAACGAGATGCCGTGCCACCCCTGGGAGATCGAAGAGGCTCTTGACGAGGGCGTTATCGCGATGTGCTCCCTGGGTCCCGAAGAGGTGCTCACAGAAGACGGCGCCGTTGTCGGCATGCGCATGCGCGAGTGCCTTGCGGTGTTCGACGAGACGGGCCGCTTCTCGCCGAAGTTCGGCCACGAACTCACGGACATACCCGCCGACATAGTGGTGTTCTCCATCGGCCAGGGAGCAGTGCTGAAGGATGTCGTGGAAGGCTCGGACATCCAGCTGACCGAGAGAGGACTGCTTCCTGTGGACGGGAGCGTATTGACCACCGACCAGCCCGGGATTTTCGCCAGCGGCGAGGTCGTGACCGGTCCCGGCAGCGCGATAGCGTCGATCGCGACCGGGCACGAGGCGGCGACGTCGATCCATCGCTATCTGCGGGGTGAGCCGATCGAGGAGGGCCGCGTGTCTCGTCCGGTTCCGTCGTATCCGACCTACGGCCCGGTGGACCTCGATATCGTGGAAGAGAACCGACGGCGCATCGAGATGCCCATGGCGCGTCCCGAAGAGCGTGCTCGCGACTTCCGCCAAGTGGAGATGGGCCTGACGCACCTCGAAGGTCTACAGGAAGCGGCGCGCTGTCTGAGATGTCAATCCGAGGTGTGCGTGGGATGCACGTTCTGCGCGCGCACTTGCCCCGACTACGCCATTCAGGTCGAGCGCGTTGACGATCCGGGTCGTCGGGCTGTGACCCGCTACGAACTCGATCTCACGAAGTGCTGCTTCTGTGGCCTCTGTGCGGAGCAGTGCCCCACTGACGCTTTGTGCCACACGGGGCAGTACGAGCTGTCTTTCTACCACCGT
>JAOUET010000044.1 GCA_029858605.1 Coriobacteriia bacterium
TCGCGAAGAACGGCCCCTTGATCTCCCACCCAGAGTTGAGCACCGGGTTATCCGGATGCAGTGCCTTTGCCTGCGGATTGAGAAACACCCAGCCCAGAAGCGACCACATCACAACCAGAAACACCACGTTGAGAAGAGCTCGCACCCGGTGGCTCGAGTACATGAAGTCGGCTGCCACCACAAGAGCCAGGATCAGGAGCAGTTCGAACTGGGCGAGCAGTCGCGGGTCTTCGCGAATGGCGAGAATCGGGCTGACCGAAGAGCCGGAGAAATCCCAGGTCCTCATTGCCGCGATGACGCCCAGCACGGTGTTGAGCACCCACAGGGGAACCGAGACGATCCAGAAACCCGCTGCCCATCGATAGACACCCTCACTGCGCGTCGCCAGATAGGCAGCGGCGAGAAGTCCCGCAAGCGTGAACGTGGCCAGGCTCACCCAGGTCGAGCCTCCGTGGAAGATCGGCAGACGCACGTTGTCGCCCAGCAGTTTCACGGCCGGGATCAACCCGGTCAGCCACACCCCGGCGACAAAGAGGCAGACGGCTATGGGAAGGAGAACCCGGCGGAAGCCGGGACTGAGCGCCTTGGTCATACGTTGCCTCCAGGGTACGTCGAGAGCGTCCTTGCCCTGCGCAGGCGCTCGCACGCCATTCTAGCAGCGGATCTTCCGTCTACCATCCGAGCGTGCCGGATGCGCCCTTGAAGGGGCCCGCGATGTCGCTGGTGATCCACCCGCCGTAGAACGTGCCTGGTTGCGGCTGCACCATCTCTCCGTCGACCGAGCATTCGTCCATCTTCTGCGCGTAGAACGCCACGTGACCTGCAAGGGCGCCGTAGGGCGCCTTCGGTGTCGGGTAGTGCCACGCGGCGTCCTGTGCCACCATGTCGCCAACGTGCACGTCGAAGTAGCGCGCTCCGCCCTTGTACTCACACACGGACACGCGATCGCTGTCCGTCAGGTATTCCGGCCCTATGTCTTCGGCAGGTATGTAGTACGTGGGAGGGTGGCTTCTTTCCATACACTTGAACGCTCGTGTACTGTCGGCGACGACCCGGCCCCCGAAGATCACAAGGATTCGCTTGCCTGAGAGCTCGATCTTCGGTGGACGCGGGTAGTCCCAAACGGACTCCTGACCGAGCGACGGGACGTCGCGAGTGTGGTTCTGCATGGGTACTCCTGTAGGGCTGCTTGCGCGACCGCCACCGATCGGCGGCGGTGAGATGAGGGCAAGCGAACGCCGTGCCGTTCGCATACGACACGGCGTCCAGTCAGATGCTTCGTGCCTAGCCAGCGCTCGCCATCTGCGCCTGCACGCGGCGCGCAACCAGCCCGATGACGGGGACGAGTGCCACAGTGATCCCTACGGCGACCACAAGCTCGACCCACACCTCGCTGATCGAGCCGCCCAGGATCGAGACCCGCCAGATCGGCTCGAGGATCCAGTACAGCGGGAACAGCTTCGCTATCCACTGCGGCCATTGAGGGAAGATGTAGAACAGCGTAGGGGCGAACAGGAAGATGCCCAGCCCTTTCACCAAGCCGAACATGATCGTCGAGTCCTTTGCGAACGTGCCCATGAGCAGACCGATCATCGACGACAGTCCCGCCGCCACCGCTACCACAACGAATACCTGGAGCCAATTCGACCCAAGCGCCTGGTTGAGCACCAGTGTCGCCGCTGCTAGGACCGAGGCCAGCAGGGTGCCCAGCATCCACTTTGCGGCAAGTATGTCGCCGATTCTCGCGGGCGTGACGAGCATCGCCATGAAGGTGCCCTGTTCCTTCTCCTCTACCAGGTTCGAACCGGTCACGAAGATCCCGGCCATCACGAGTGCGTAGAACACGATGACGGGTGTTAGGCGGACCGAGATGGGCAGGCCCGCGGTGCCGTAGCTCACGACGTCCACAGTGACAGGCGCCTTGCTTCCTTCCAGGCCGCGCACGAGATCGATTGCCGTGACGCTCAAGATGATTCGGTTGGAGGCGTAGCTTTCGCCACTGATGTAGAACTGCAGTTCGGGCCTCTCGCCGTCCTTGACCGCCTGGTCGAATCCAGCGGGGAGGATGAGTCCGGCATCCAGGTCGTTCGCCTCGACATTGCTCTTGAGCTCCTCGGCATCATCGAGAAGTGTGAGGCTGATCCCTTTCATATCCTCGACCTGCGCCGTGATCTCGGAGTCGCCCCCGTCGACGATGCCCAAACGGGGTTCCGGGTTGAACAGCGAACCGAACGTGAACTGCAAGATCAGCGTCAAGGCGAAGGGCAGCACGATCGCCCACAGGAAGATTGGCGAGCGCGGTCCGAGCGCAAGATCCTTGCGCAGCACCTTCCAGGTGAGTTTGGGGCTCATAGCGTCTCCACCTTCCGCTTCAGCGCGAACAGGCCCGCCCCGAACAGGAGCACCAGCCACGCAGCCGCGTACGCAAGCGAGCCTGCCGAACTAGACCACGTCGCGCCGTAGTTGAACGCGCCTACCAGAGTGTCGATGATCGGGTATGTCGGAATGGCGCGAACCCACACCGCCGCCGAACCCGGGAACATCACAGAGAACGCCGGGATGAGCAACGGAATGGTGAACAGCATCGTGTAGAACAGCTGTCCCATGAAGTCCTTGCCCGAGGCGCCCACATAGAGCGCCAAGCCGGTGAACATGACGGACCCCATGAACAGCACGGTCAGCACGAGAGACCAGTTCTGAACCGTGAGTCCTCCGACGAGAAACAGGACGAGTAACCCCTGCCCAAGCGACATGAACGTTCCGAAGATCGTCTTGGCCAGGAGGAAGTCGCCGATCTTGACCGGAGTGACGAGGACGGCGGTAACAGTCCGCTGAAGGACCTCGGTCGAAACGAGCGACGCCATCGAGAAGGTCTCCATCAACAGCACCATGAACAGCAGCATGGGGCGCAACTTGTCTTTCAGCGTGACCTGGTCTCCGACGCGATCCGTACCCAGAATGATGGACTGCTCGTCGGCCATGTTGACCGGCAGCTGGCGACCCGCAAGCTGATAGGCGGCCTCGCGTACAAAGCTGGTCATCGCGCCTTGGATCTCCTCGGGCACGTTCGCATCCGAGTAGACCGTCACGGTGACACCGCTCTTGCCCGCGGCGACATCGGTGATGAAGTCCTTCGGGAACGCGATGCCGATGTCGAGACCGAGCTTCTCGGCGCCTTCCGGCTCATCCTCGCCGGCCTCCTTGTCGCGCAGCGTCAGCTCGCCGTCGTCGGTGCGCCATGCCTCGAGCGTGCCCTCGATGACCCTCTGCATGTCAGCCTCGTTGTCGAACTCGATCAGCTGCAGCCCTTCCTGCTGTTGGCTCAAATCCGCGTTGTCGAGTTCGGCGAGCTGCTCGTCGGTCGCACCCATTGCCCTCAGTGAATCTTTGGCGTCATCGATCATCGACGTCACCGGCGGCGAAACGGCGAGCGTGATCGTCTCGCTCACCGTCGTCGGCAGGAACGTGTATGCGACGGGGATTGCTATCAGCACGAGCAGCGTCAGAAACAGATATATCTTGTCGCGCGAGTATGCCTTCAGCTCCTTCTTCAGGAGCGCGCCCACGAGTGCGGGGCGTGAAGTAGGACGGCTCATCCTTCCAGCCCCCTGCCGGTGAGCTCGATGAAGATGGCTTCCAGCGTGGCCTCCTCGGTATGAATCGTCATCAGATCGGGTGAGGCCGCCAGTTCGGCCAGTCGGGCCGAAGAACCGTCGCCCTCGAGTTCGATGTGCTCCTCGCGAACGCCGTCACCGTCACGCAGGCGTACCTTCACCGAGCGCTTTCCGTACTTGAGCTTCAGGTTCTCGGCGGTGTCGAGCGCGACGATCTCGCCCTCGTTGATGAACGCGACACGATCCGAGAGCTCGTCGGCTTCGAACATGTCATGCGTGGTGAGAAGCACCGCCGCACCTCTTTCGGCCTCTTCCTTGATGGTCTTGCGGATGGCCGCGGAAGTCACAGGATCGAGACCGTCGGTCGGCTCGTCGAGGAAGAGCACGGTCGGCTTGTTGATGAACGCGCGGGAGATCATCATGCGCTGCCGCATGCCCTTGGAGTAGCTGTGCACACGGTCCTTCGCGCGGTCGGCAAGACCGACGCGGCGCAAGACCTCCATCGAGTCTGCGTCCTTGATGCCGAACAGCGAGGCGAAGAAGTCCAGGTTCTCGAGCCCACTCATGTTCAAGTAGAGGTTCTTCTCCTCGAAGCACACCCCGATCTGCGCCTGGATCTCAGGGTCGTCAGCAGTGATGTCCTTGCCGAGAATCCGAGCTACACCACTCTTGGGCGCCATCTGCCCGGTGAGCATCTTGATCGTCGTAGACTTGCCAGCCCCGTTGGGTCCCAGGAAGCCCAGAATCTCACCAGGCTGGACGTCGAAGGTGACGTTCTTGACCGCCTGGATATCCCCGTAGTTGAAGCTGATGCTCTCGACCTGAATGGCAGGTGCGGTCATCGCGCCTCCCCCTTCTGCTCGTTGCAGCGCCTTGCAGTGTCAGTGTAGCCCTCCCCCACAAAGCTGTGCATCTCGTTGCACGTATGTCAGCGGGTCGGATCCAGCTCTGGACCATCCCCACACCGACACTTCCCGTCAACTCTACGTACCCTCCGGACATCGCACAGATCTTCACTAGCACAAAAAGAAGGGCCCCGAAGGGCCCTTCTGGGCTAGCGCCGGAATCTGTCGTTCGGCTCTCGTGCTACTCGGTCGACGGGGCCAAGGTCGGCACCGAGGACTCGGGAGTCTCCGTTGGTGTTTCGGAGGGATCCACAGTCGCCGTGCCTTCCGCTGAGACCGGGGCGGGACCCTCGTACACGAACCTGAAGCCAGGATATTCCTCACCCGGGAAGAGCCACCCATAGAACTTCTCGCAAACCTTGAGCAGTCCCGCTGGAAGCGGCGCATCTTCGCCGAACTTCTCCTGCTTCCTGACCAGGTTGCGCGCGATTCTGTAGATGGCGTTCTCCAGACCCACACGTTTGCCGACGTCCGCGTCTGCTTCCTCGCTGCTCTCGGCTGTGACGGTGGCGTCTTTGGACGCCGCCCACGCTGGCTTGCCTTTCGCCTTGTCCGGCTTGCCGATCTTCTTGCCATCGACGTCGGCGCCATCTTCCTCCGACGCAGTGCCCGCCTTCTTCGCCTGCCCGGGCGGCGTCTTGCTATTGCCCTTGCCTGCGAACGCAGCTGCGGGCGCGACAAGCGCGACCAGCAACAGAACACATGTCATGATGGCTACGAAGCGTTTCATTGCCGACCTCCCCACGCGCCGAACGCTAGATTCCTTCATTCCCTTGTTTCGATTTGCGGTCGCATCTTCTTGAGAACAAACCGATAGACGGTCTGACCTGTGATAATGCACACAGAAGCATATTGCCGGCTCCAGAGTCCTAGAGAACGCCTCGAACACGGTCGGTGATGACTGCAGCCATTTCGTCGGCCGACACTTCCTCCTCGACCGCGCCCAACTCGACGGCCGACCCCGGCATGCTGTACGCGAGCGCCGAATCGGCCGATTGACAAAGCGTGTGTCCCCCCGCTCGGCGAACCGCAAGCATGCCGAGAGCGCCGTCGGCGCCAAGCCCCGTCATGAGCACAGCAAGCATTCTGCTTCCAAAGGCCTGCGCCGCGGAACTCATCAGGATGTCTATCGACGGCACGTGCAGGGAATCTGCGAAATCCGCGTCCAGCCGTATGGTTACTTCGCCGTCGTCCTCGCGCACCAGTCGCATGTGCTTGCCGATGGGGGCTACGTGAACGATGCCGGGTTCGAAGGATCCCCCGGGGTTCGCTTCCTTTACGTCCAGCTTGCAGATGCCGTCAAGCCGCTGCGCCCAGACGCTGGTGAAGCCCGGAGGCATGTGCTGACACAAGGCGATTGCGGCGCAGAAGTCACGCGGGAGGTCGCGGAGCAACTTCTCAACCACCGGGGGTCCGCCGGTGGACGCACCCAGCACGACAGCGTGCAGCGGCCCCGCACCGAGCGGAACGCCGACGGGTTCTGCCGACAATCTGCGAACCATCCAACCTCTCCACGCGCGCTGGAACCTCGATGCAAGATGTGTAGTGCAGGCAGATTATAGTCCGACACTAGCAGACTATGTCTTGAAGCCCTGCATGCCGCGCTGGAGCTCCTCGGCCTCCTGGTCGACGGAGCGCGCAGAGGCCACCAGCTGCTGCGCAGCGCTTGCGGACCCCGTGCTGGAGACGCTCACCTCTTGCATGGCCTTGACGATCTGCTGAGCCGCATTCTTCTGCTCGCCTGCCGCACTCGCTATCTCACGAGCTGCCGCCGTGGTCTGCGCCATCTGCTCCACGATGCTGTCGAAAGCGTCCCGCGACGTGCGACTGCCTTCCAGACCTTGCACGGCTAGCTCGGCTTGGTGTTGAGCGGTGGCGAGGAGCTGCTCGCTGGTCTTCTGGACGCTGGCGACCAAATCCTTGATGTGACCCGCCGAACTGCCTACCGACTCAGCGAGCGCCCGAATCTCGGTGGACACAACGCCGAAGCCCATGCCGGCCTCACCGGCTCGAGCGGCTTCGATCGCGGCGTTGAGAGCCAGAATCTTCGTCTGCTCGGAGATGCTGCTTATGATGCGCGTCATTTCCGAGATGTCCTGGGCCATTTCCGCTGCGGCCTCGGCAGCTTCGCGCACGTTCGCCGCCCCCCGAGCCACCTGGTCCATTGTCATGTTGCCCGCGTCGATGGTCTCGCGACCCGACTCCGCACGCTCCAAAGCTTCCTCTGCGATGCCGAGGACGCGCTGCGCACCGTCCGCGACCGCAGTGAAAGTGCGGCTCATCTCTTCGACCGTCGCAGTGGTCTCGGCGACCGAAGACGCCTGCCTGCCTGCACCGTCGGCGGCGGTCTCGGAGGCCACCGCGATGTCCTTCGACACGTCGCGAAGTCGCTGGATGCTGCCTGACACGTGTCCGAGGATCTGACGCAGACCGCTCGTCATGAGGTTGAACGACTCGGCCACCCTCCGAGTCTCCTTGTAGCCGTCACTCGGCACCTCGACGGTGAGGTCCCCTCCGGCAACGAAGGTCGCCGCGTCCAGTATTCCGTCGAGCGGTTTGGTCATACCTCGAGCCACGAAGAGTGCCCCGAGCACCGCAAGCGCCAACCCCAGTACGGTGATTCCTGCATACGTGCGCGCAAAGGACGCGATGGCATCGTCGTAGGGACCGAGAGCGACTCCGACCGACGCCATTCCGACGATCTGGTCGTTGGCATCGCGTATGGGCTCGTAGGCCGCAAGGTACTTCTCGCCCAGTACTTCTTCCGTCCCGCGGAACGACCGCCCGGCGTCCAGCGTCGTCTGTCGAACCTCGGTGGGCGCCACCGGGCCCACAGCCCGGTCGCCCTGGTCGTTCGTGGTCGTCGTCGACACACGTACCCCGTACTGGAAGACACTGCTCGATCCTCCGACCTTCGCTACCACCGAATCGACGTACGGCGTGCGTTTCTTGAGAGAATCGATGACCGCTACTGCTCCGTCACCTGCGGCAAGCGGGGCCAGCGTCACGATCGACAGCGCTCCCCGCTCCTCTCCGGCTGATGTCGTGCCGTCAGGCGTCTCCTCGACCGTCACGGCAAGATCGGTCGAGAGATCCAGCGCAGTCAGCTCGGATTCGGGCACGATGCCGAAGAGCGACGTCGCAGCCGAAACCCCGGGCGACTCGCGAAGAGCGTCCCACTCGGCCAGGTGCGGTTGCGAGCCGGTGCTCGAGGCCACCACTACGCCTGCCTCATCCACAACCATGACGGCCGTGGCGTCGAGGATGTCTGCCTGCGACGACAGGACTCGGTCGGTGACATCGTCGGATGCCAGCGCCTCATCGAGAGCGATCGCGCGAAGTTGCTGCAGACGATCGTCGCTGATGTCTCGGAGGCCGGACTGCGCGACTCTCATGTTCGTGTCCAGCACGCGACGTGCCTCGGTCTGAAGCCCGTCGCGGTAGGAGTCGATTGCGAAGTATCCGGCGACGAGAAGAGGAACGGCTACCGCCGCCGTGAAGGCGGCCACGAGCCACGAACGCAAGCTGAACTGTCGACGCACTATCCCCTCCGCAGAGCTGTCACGATGGCGGAAGTCCGCGCCTATGCGGCCTACGCCAACCGGTTTCCGTGCAACGCTACGTCCCCCTCGTAGAGTGTAGCCCATGTGTTCGCGAAGATGCCGTACTGTCGTCTTGCTGGCCCGTTCGCCGCGACCTGAAACGCCACGGAACGAAAACAGGCCAGAGACCGTATCGCCTCTGACCTGCTAGTTTCTTGGTAGCGGGGGTAGGATTTGAACCTACGACCTTCGGGTTATGAGCCCGACGAGCTACCAGACTGCTCCACCCCGCAGTGTCTCGCACCTACGGTGCGGCTCATCACATTACCATCGGGGGTACGAGTCCGCAACTACACGCTGAGACTCTGCGGGGAAGCGCGTGCGGCAGGCTAGGATTCCTTTCCGGCAAGCTCCTCGCCCCTCGCTATGGCGTCCGCGAGCGTCTTCGTGGCCAGTTCATCTCGAATACTCTCGTCCAACTCGATCCAAACGCCGTGGTGAATCGGGCACACGGGCTTGCGGGTGCACACGTGGTCGGCATGCGTGCAAAGCGACATCGTTGGGGGCTCACTGACGGCCTCGAAGATGTCCAGAATCGTTATCTCTTCGGCCGGTCGAGCCAGTTCCATCCCCCCGTGAGGACCGCGGCGGGACAGCAACAGCCCGCCGTGCACCAGATCGTTGGCGATCTGTCGGGCGAAGTCGTACGGCACATCGCCAGCACGAGCCAGGAGTTGGACTGTTGCGCGTCGACCGGGTCCCAACCGCGCCGTCTCGTACATCAGGCGTATGGCATAGTCGGTGCGCCACTGGATGGACATGCGTCCCCCCGTTCTTCCATTCCACACGAACGCAGCGGCAGACGTGCGGCAACCGGAAGCACGCACGCCCATATTCTAGCGGTCTATATCGGCTACGCACACGCCTTCCCCAAGCGAACTCTCGCAAAACATCACCGTATCGCCATCATTGCCGCTCGTCGGCGTATTGTGCCGTACGTCACTCCACTTGTCGCAGTAGACTAGCCGTCTGACGCGCAGGACTTCCAGCACTCTTAAAGCCTTCTGTGAGCACGCCGATAGCATATGCGGACGCGATTCGCCGTGTTTTCAGGGCAAATAGCGGGTTGCCCGCAGATCGGAAGCGTGGCGTCTTGACGTCCGACCGCAGTCGTTTCGGCGGGGTGGCAGCCTCAGGCTGTCACGCACAAGGGGTCACTCGTCCGAGGACCGCTGAGGGAGACGGCAGTCCATCGGGCTTGACAAGCAGGTCGGGCACGGAGGCCGACCAGAAGACAGTCTCCGAATAGAAGAAGTGAGAGCCGATGCACCAGGAGCCCTTCAGAGGCCGCAAGGGCACACCGGGGCTTGCGAGGTATCCTCGCAGCCGAGCAGGGCGGGCACTCGAGCGTGCCACGCTCGTATTCGTCGTACTCGCATCCATAGTCCCACTCGCGCTTCGGGCTCCCGAGTCCGCTGCGCTTACGTCGTCGACAATCACGATCGACGGCAATTTCGACGACTGGATCGGCGTGCGCGCCGATTCCGACAACGTGGCCTTCGATACGCAGGTGCCAGACGACCCGGACTGGCCCGGCCAGCCCGACCGAGACCTCTTCTACGTCAACTCCACGTTCGACGATGACTACCTCTATTTCTGCTGGAGACGCACCGCGGGTGGAGTCAAGGCGATCTCCTTCGGCGCGTATCTGGACCTCGACGGCGATGCGCTCCTTCAGGATACGGACCGCGTCGTCGTATGGACCGTGTCCGACCCGGCCCAACCCACGCCGGCTGCGGGGAACTACGACGCCACCGGTCGCATAGTGCACTACAACCAGGCTCGGGATGGACTCGGGGACCTCGTATATCCCGATGGCGACCCGATGGAACACTACGGTCCCCCGCCGACTTCGATGCAGAACCCTCCTGCTCCCGACTGGCAGGACTATCGCCATGAGATCCCAAACGGAGACGGCAACACCCCCGACGGCTGGGCGCTCGGCGATCCCAGCTGGGGAGAGGACTACCCCCTCGAAACGATGGACGCCTTCATGGACCCGGTCAGCGGCATCGAATGCGAAGCTCGCGTCGCCTGGTCCGACCTAGGCTTCGGCCCTGAAGACATACCACCGCGAATCTCCATCCACTTCTTCTCGGGAAACGGAGAGGCCGCCGGCGTCGCCAACAAGACGAGCCTTTGGCCGGACGACTATCGCGTGGTCAGCGGCAAGATACTCGAATCCAACCGGGGGCAGGTAGAGGACAACGTCAAGTCCCTCTACTGGCTGTCCACCAAGGGACTGAGCGTGTCGCCGGACAACATCTCGGGAGCCGCTCCCGATACTACCGTGGTCTACGAGCACACGATCGCCAACAGCGGCAACGCCGAGGACACCTTCGATCTCACAGCCGTTTCATCGCAGGGATGGACCGTCGAAATCGTCGACGGAGGCGGTAGCGCGATCTCCACCGTGACCCTCTCGGCCGAGACGTCCACGACGGTCTACGTCAGGGTGACGGTCCCGGCCGACGCCGCGAACGGCACCGAAGACGTGACCGTTCTCACGGCGACTTCTCAGACCGACCCGGAAGTCACGGACAGCGCGACAGACACGACTCTGGTCGGAGCGGTCACCGTCATGCCGAACCAGTCGGGCTCGATGGCGCCCGGCGAGACAATCGAGTACACGTACACGGTCAGCAACAATGGCGGGGTGAGCGGCGTGTTCGACCTGTCGACAACGTCGACGCTCGGCTTCCCGAACTCCGTCACAGACGCGTTCGGCAACCCGCTGTCTTCGGTTTCCCTAGCGTCCACCGAGTCCACGACGGTGGTGGTGCGAGTCTCCGTGCCAAGCACAGCGACTATCGGCACGCAGGACGTCATGCGACTCACCGCCACCGAGCAGACGGACTCTGCCATCACCAGCAACGCGACCGGCACTACGACCGTGCGTGACGGGCTCACCATCGCCCCGGACCGAGAAGCCTACGGCGGGGCGAACACGTGGGTGCAGTATACGCACACCGTGACGAACAGCTGGCCTACATCGCGCACTATCTCACTCACCGCGGTGTCGTCGCAGGGATGGGACG
>JAOUET010000045.1 GCA_029858605.1 Coriobacteriia bacterium
CGAGGCGCCGCGCACGCTCTCGGTGACGACCAACGTTCGCATGAAGTCACTTGGCGACCTGGAGATCGAGTCGTGGATGGAACGTGGGGAGTTCATGACTTGCGCCGGCGCGTACAACATCGAGGGCCAGATCGCCGAAGTGAACGACGACGAATGCTACCAGAACGTCGCTGGTCTTCCCCTGTGTCACGTCCACCGCGCACTGGTCGCCCGACCCGTGGCGGGTCCGGCTGGCCGGCCACGATCGCCCATCGAGAGGTGCAACACGGCGCTGTGCAGAGACTGCACGCTAGGACCCTCGATCACCCGACTCTAGACCCTCTTCGCGACCACGATCACGCTCTCGTCCGTATCGACCTCCAGCGCCTTCATATCGTGGCCCCCGTAGACGCGAACATCGTCGAAGCCCGACGAGCGCAGTTCGGTCTCCAGCAGGTCGATGGGTAGAGCCGCGTGTACCGAGCGCCTGTGCTCCAGCGACCACTCGCCGTCGTGGCCCCGCACCAGTGTCAGGAAATCGAAGTCGACGTGCTCCCCATCCATTGGATAGTCGATCACACGGAGGAACACTTTCGTGCCTGCAGTCGTGTCCCGGACGACCGGTGGGATGCTTCGCGGTCGGGACATGAGAAGCCGGCTGTGATTGAGCAGATGCAGCACGAGGGCGCCGTCCCGCCTTAGCGCCTTCGCGAAGTCCGCAAGCGCGAGCCTCAAGCCCTCGTGCCCCTCCACGTGCGGCAAGGCGTTGCCGGTACACACCAGAGCATCGAATCCGGCGAGGCCGAGATCGCACAAACCGCCGAACCCGCCCCTCGTCGTTCGGACCGAGCCTCCTGCTTCGGCGATGCGCTCGGCTTGACTGCCGATATTCGTGTCGGCCTGCGCAAGCATGGACTCGTCCGGGTCCACGCCTACGACATCGAGCCCCCAGGTCGCAAACATGATCGCGTGTCGCGCGCTACCGCAACCGATGTCGAGGACGTTGCGCGCGCCCACTTCCTCGAACACCGCTCTGAACAGGGGCTCTTCGCGCGCCAGCCGCCTGCCCCAGTCGACGAACTCGTCGTAGTCGGCGGCGGGATGTATCTCCTTCTCGGGGGTCATACCCTTTCCCCCTATTCGTCCATCCGGAAGATCCGCACCGCGTTGCCTCGCAGGATCAGGTCGCGTGCCGCATCGGAAACGCCGAGCTCCTCGAGCGTGCGGCGCTGCTGGTATGCGATCCACGTGCGATACGGCCGCGTCGTCCCCGCGTCGGTGCCGAAGAGTATTCGTTCGGGGCCGATCGAGTGCAGGCAGCGCTCGAAGGCCAGCGCGAGCGTCGTCTGGTGCGCGGAGTAGTCCATCCAGTTGTTGGTTCCGGACGTGTCGACGCATACGTTCTTGCACTGATAAGCGAGCCTGAGAACCTGATCGAGATAGCCTGCTCCGAAGTGTGCGATCACGAACGAGATGTTCGGGTAATCACGGGCGACCGGGGACAGGTCGATCGGGTCCGCATACCGCATGTCTACACCCGGGTCGACGCTGACGCCGTAGTGAATGATGAAGCCGACGCCGAGGTCTGAAGCCTTGTCGAAGAACGGTCGGCACGCGGGATCCGAGAGCAGGTAGCAGCGGTTCACGGGCAGAAGCTTCACGCCCTTGAAGCCTGCGGCTATCTCGCGCTCGAGCCGCTGTGGTGCGTCGGGTAAGCGCGGGTCGATATTGCATAGCGCGTGGATGTGCCCTTTCGCCGCCACCACGAAGTCGAGCATGTACTGCGAGTCGGGTACCACCGATACGACCAGCGCCTTCGAGATGCCCGCCGCGCGTATGCGCTCGACATACCAAGGTGCCATCTCCTCGGCCGTCATGTCCGGCAACTCGTCGCCTCGGCGCCCGAATCTGCGCTCGCGCACGGCCCGGGAGAAACGCTTGCTCTCTTCCGGGTGCTTTCCGACGTACTCCTCGAGAAGCCCGAGTGAGAACAGGTGGCAGTGCGCATCGATGATATCGCCTGGTGCCGTCGGCAGGGCCGGGGAAAGCCGTGTCACGCGAACCTCAGCTTCCGGGTGGAGGTGGAGGTGGCGCGTCGCCACTCGAGAGTGGCTCCTCCGGCATTATTATCGCTGCGACGATGTAGGCAACCAGTGCGGCGCCGGCATCCGCTATCAGCGCGAATCCCACGAATGCGAGCCTCACGATCGTAGGGTCGAGGCTGAAGTACTCAGCGATACCACCCAACACGCCCGAGATCATGCGTTGCGTACGCGACCGGTACAGCCGCTGCCCCTTGCCAGGCAGTCTGGCCGAGATGCGCCCGCTGGAAGCGACCAGCAGGATGCCGACTACGATGAGGCCGACCGCGAAAGCCCAACGCCGCCACTCACCGAAGTAGAAGCCCCAGGCGGTGAAGTCCGGCCACACCCATTGCCACAGCCGGCCGCCGATCAGGCCAAGTCCGACTAGGACGAGCAGGACGCCGATGATCACGGCCGGACCCTTGTTGGGCGGACCCTCGACCGGACCCCGTGGTTGCTGCTCCTCGTTCACGGCCGCTCCCTCCTAGTAGTACTGGACGCGAACCTCAGCCAGACCAGTCGCGACCGAGATGTCGTAGCGATCGCGCGCTTCGTCGAATCCGCTGCTTGCCCACGTCCGTTCGCCTATGGTCAGTCCGCCGCCGTCGGGTGTGTCGACGACTGCCAGACCGCCTGTTGCACTCACTCGCGCCTCGGTTCCCTTCGGCAGCCTGATCGTCACGCTGGAAACGCCGGAGCTGACGCTGACGTCGATGGTGCCGGCACCGCGGGCAGGCTTTCCCAGCTTGACTCGCGCATCGGTCACGCCCGTGCCTATCGAGAGCTCGCGCACGTCGATGTCGGAGAAGTCCGCATCGAGCGCGCTAGCGGCGGCGTCGACCGAAAGCTCCCACTCGACGTCATCCGACAGTTGCAGGTCCATCCCCGCGTCGCCGCGGTAGACAAGCGCCGGGCCCCCGCTTCCCGCGCTGAGCGCGATGTCCACACTGTCGCCCATCTTGGCCGATGTGAACTCGGTGTCGAATGGCGAGTCGATGGACGCACTTAGCAGATCGTCACCCGACTCGATCGTGATGCGTCCGACAGGCGCCTCTATGTCTGCCGAAGCGCTCCGGACGCCGGGATCTGCCGGCTCCGAATATTCCGTGTGGCTGGCCAACGGGCCGAACAGCCCCATGGACAGCGAGAACGGTCGCTGGTAGAGAACGAACACGCCGATGAGGATGCCGAAGAGCACGACGAGACTCGACAGAGTCCGAAGCCACAAGTTGTCCAGGCCCTTTCCGATGATGTCCAAGCCGGCGGCGATGAGCAGCAGGGGCCATAGGCTCACTACCGAGAGCCACACCGACCAGCCGAGGGCGCCCGTAGTGTTGGCAAGGAACACGCCGCCCACGAACACACCGGTGAGTCCTTCGATCAGCCGGTTGACGTTCCAGCTCCCCTTTGAGTCCGGCGTGACCATGGTACGGACACCGAGCAGGATGACGACTACCGGCCACAGGGCCCAGACGTTGACCTCGGGCACCAGGCGCGCGGCTATGATCAAAGCCCCCAATACGACCAGGATCATGCCGATCCAGACGGTCCCGCCACGGCCTCGCGCGGTTGGCGGCGGGGCGAGCGGAGCAGCCGGGGCGGGAGGGATCGGTGGCCTTTCGACCTCAGGCGGTTTCGGTGGCGTCGGCGGCCGGGGCGGCTCTGGCGGCATGGGCGCGACCATCGGGCCCGCCCCGAGCGAATCCTCCGGTTGCGCCTCGGGCCCACCGGCCAGCGACGAGGCCCCCGCGACGGACTCCTCGGGAACGACGATCCACATGATTGCGTATGCGATCACGGCGGCCGCGTTTCCAACGACCGCCAGCAACACGGCGATAATCCTGACGACCGTCGGATCGAGCTGGTAGTAATCGGCAATACCGCCACACACACCTGCGATCATTCGCTCGGTGCGGCTGCGGTACAGCTTCCGACCGTCAGCCATCCGCTTCCTTCCCTTCTGAGCCCCGATCGCTCTGCATGTCGCTCCGAGTCACGAGCAGCCTTACGATCCGTCTTCTCCGCACCGCCTGCACGGTGAACGTCACACCGCCTTCCGTGACGCTCTCTCCCGGGAGCGGAATGTGCCCCAGGCGAGACAGCACCCATCCGGCCAGCGTTTCGTATTCGTCCGACTCCTCGACGGGCAATCCCATCTCTTCGGCTTCTTCGACCGAAAAGCGCCCGTCGACTATCCATTCCCCTTCTGCGACCTCAGTTATGTACCGGCGGTCCCTGTCGAACTCGTCGGCCACCTCACCAATGATCTCCTCCACTATGTCCTCGATCGTGACGAGCCCGGCTGTGCCGCCGTACTCGTCCACGACGACAGCCATGTGGTTGCGCAACGCCCGCATGTCCGAGAGAAGTGCGAGTATCTGCTTCGTCTCGGGCACGAACACCGGCGGCCTTGCGTACTCGGCAACCGAATCGTCCAGTCTGCCTGCGACGACAGGGCCGACAAGATCCTTGAGCAGCAGCACGCCCACGACCGTATCGGGATCCTCGCGGAAGACGGGCAGCCGCGAGAAGCCCGACGTCCGAAAAGCATCCAGCGCCTCCTCGACCGTTGCATCGGTGCCCACGAGGACCATGTCGACGCGTGGCACCATTACCTCGCGCGCAACGGTGTCGCCGAGTTCGAATATCTCGTGGATCATGCGTTTCTCCTCGTCGAGGAGCGAGCCCTGCTCCGTCACGAGCAGCTTGATCTCCTCTTCCGAGACGCCGGGTCGGCCCTGTCCGGGCTTGACGCCGAGCAGCCGAGCCACGACATCCGCCGAGCGCGCGAGCAGCCATACTGCGGGCGCCACGATGGTCGCGAGCAGCCCGACGGGACGCGCGACGGCTTTCGCGACCACGTCGGCTCGCTGCAGTCCGAGTCGCTTGGGCGCAAGCTCACCGACAACGAGCGTCAAGTACGAAACGAGTAGCGTCACGAGGAAGACTGATAGCCCGCCGGCGATTCCCGCGAGCCACGGGCTACCGAGTGATCTCAGCCAGTCGGCCACGGGTCGCGCCAGGCTTACCGCTGCCGCTGCAGAGGCCGTGAATCCCACGAGGGTGATGCCGATCTGGATGGTCGCGAGGAGACGCGATGGGTCATCGGTGAGGTCCAGTGCGGCCTTCGCCCCGGCACTGCCCTGTTCGGCGGCTTGCGTCAGCGACGAGCGACGAGCGCTGATCAGAGCGATCTCTGCGGCTGCAAAGTAGCCGTTCAGGAGAACCAGCCCCAGGATCAGAAGCACTTCGGTGATATAGCCTTCCATGTGGCCTAGATTACCAATGCCGCGGCAATTCACACAGACGGCAAGTGAGTGGGCGGCTGCGATGCGGACACCGGACCGTCGCTCGTCTTTCGGGGTTCAAGACGGCGGCGGGAACACCGATAAAACAGATACGCCGTGGACGGCGGCGGAAGCTTGTATGAGAATCGGGCAGGGGAACCCTCGACTGGAGGGTTGCCGCCCGATCGATCCACGGAAGGCGGAGGGGTGGCCGAGGTCGACACGACACGCCAGGTAGAGGCAATCGTTCGCGCTGTCGCATCCGCTGGCAAGGCACTCAAGTTGTACCCCCCGACCAGCCCGATACCACGCGAGACGATCGAAATCGCCATCAGCGAACTGGCCGTGTTTCTCGATGTCTCTCCCCTGCTATCTCTATGCGTCGCGCGCGAAGGCATCCAGTGGTCTGGCGCGCCCGTAGGCGGCGGCACTCCCGGGGTCGCAGACCTCGCCGGCGAACTCAGAGAGCACGGTCTGGCCGAAGTGGACTTCCTTCCCGGATGCTCCGTCGACGACCTCGTCGGCTTCCTGGGCGTCATCGGGCGCGAGCCGGGCGACGTGCGACGCGGTGGTGGCGCAAGCGCCATTCTCGTCGCAGACGGCATCGAAGGGATTCGCGTCACTGACGTGCACCTGACCGTGATCGAAGAGGTCCTTCCCGCAGCCGACGAGGATATCGAACTCTTCTTGCGCAGCCTTGCGACCGATGCGGACAAGCTTGCCGCGTGGCTCGCCGCCGCCTCGGCGGGAGATGCCGGCACCTTCGAGGAGGGTCTCGCCGATCTGGCGCACGCAGTCGGCTCCGACGGGATGTCCGAACTCGCACGCACGCTCGCCTCCGCTTTCTTGCAGCAGGAATCTGATGGCAAGGATGCGCTTCTCGGCTTGGCGCTGGAACCGGGGACGGTTCGCGAACTCGCTGCAGGGATGTTCGGCCATCTGGACTCGCCCGACATCGCGTCGGCGCTGTCCGGAGGCCTGTTCGGCGGCAACATGCTTTCGCTGTCGAACGCTCTCGTGAACCTGCCGCTCGCCGAGCGCATGCGACACGTGTACGCCGACGTGCGAAAACTGCTTCCGGGCTACGACCATTCCGACAAGGAGCTTTCATTCTTGGACCACATGATGGAGGTCCGCGCGCAAAAGCAGCCGCAGGCAGCACTCGTCGACACCGATCAAGCCTATCGCAGCGCCGCTTCGGCGATGCAGGTTTCCGACGAAGAGGTGGCCGCGCTCCGCAGCCAAACATCTTCCTCGGCGGAGAAGAGCACCGTCTCGGGCGTGAACATCATGCTCGCCTTGCTGGACCAGCAGACTGACTTCGAGCTCTACGCGGAAGGCGTCGACCACCTGGCCGTCATGGTGCCGCGTCTCGTACAGAACGGGCAGCTCGAACTCGCCCTGAAGGTCGTAACGGAACTCGCTGCGCGGGAGTCACGCGCCGAGCAGCCATGGCCTGACCTCACTGACCGTCTGCGTAGCGCACTCGCAACTGCCCTCGGGCGGGAGACGATGGCTGGTCTGGTTCAGACCGCTATATCAGACGGCTCGCGTATCCCGATGGTGCGCGAGTTCCTTAGACACGCCGACGAAAGCTCCGTGCGCTGTCTTGCCGAAGAGGCCGTGGCGCAGAAATCTGAGGGTCTTGCGATCGCCGAGGAGGTTCTCGGCAAGCGTCTTGTCGACCTGCTAGTCACCACGACGGCCAACGCACAATGGTTCCAGCTCGAGCCGATCGTGGAGCGGCTTGCGCGCGAGAGCGACGCGCGGGCTATCCAGGCAATCGATTCGATTCTCGAGCGTCCCGACGAGCAGTCTCGCCGAGAGGCGGCACAGGGTCTTGCAGCGAGCGGTGGGCCTGGGGCTTCGAAGCTCCTGGGCAAGCTGATGCGCGATCCGTCGTCGGAAGTGGCCATGATAGCGATACGCGCGGTCGCCAAGCACGACATGCCGAACGGCGCGCTTCTGCTCTCGGAGCGCCTCGACGAACTCGATGTCGACGGAAAGGACTTCTTGCTCGCGCGCGAGGCGATCGGTTCGCTTGCGCGTCTGAGCGACCCCATGGCCGTTGAAGTGCTTGGCAAGCTCGGAGGCCGAAGAGCGCTCATCAAGCGAGGCCACTTCGTGGAAATCCAGGAGCTCGTCAGGCAGGCGCTTGAGGTGCAGAAGAGCAAAGGGGGTACTCGGTGAGCGGGAATGCCGACACCGTCGTCACGACGCTCGCGGCCGGCCGAAAGGCCAACCAGCTCTACCCAGAGCAGCACCCGGCGTTCGTGGAAGCCCTCGATGCGCTCGTCACGGCCGTCAGCGATGCAACGGCGGCTGGCCCGTTCCGAATCAACGTCCACCAGGGACGCCTCTACCACGAGTCTGTCGTCATCTCTGAGGAAACTCCGGGCCTCACTTCGCTCGAGGAGGCCTTCGAGTCGCGGCGTATCGAGAGCCTGACGCTTCACCCAGGATTCACACGAGAAGAGGCCGTCGGCCTTGTCCACGTGCTCGGCCTGAAGCCGTCAACGTCCCTGGACATAGAGCGCGAGCTGGCCGATCGGGGCATTGCCAACGCGACCGTCGCCTTCCTCGCGGAGGATGAGGAGCAAGAGGAGCGGGATAGGTTGCGCGAGCAAGATCGCGCACTCTACAACAGGCTAGTGAGCGTACTGCGCACGATGTCCGCCCAGGTCGCCAAGGCGCATCACGCGGATCTCGAGAATGCTTCGGGACTCGTCGGCAACATCATGAGACGACTGCTGGAAGACCAGGCGTCCGTCCTCGGCCTGGCCACGATAAAGGGCCAAAGCGAAACGAACTTGTTCCACTCCATCAACGTGATGATCTACTCGCTCACCCTCGGTGCCTCCCTGGGGCTGCCCGAGGAGGGCATGGCTTCGCTCGGATTGGCAGGCTTGATGCACGATGTCGGAAAAGTCGTGTTCGACCCCGCCGATCCCAACCAGGCCCAGTCGATGCACGTGCTGCACCCGACGGTCGGAGCCGACATCCTCTCGCGCCTGCCCGACGACGACAAAGCTCCGATGCTCGTCGCATACGAGCATCACATGCACACCGACGGGGCTGGCTTCCCAGATCGCCCGGCCGACTACGTGACCCATCCGTTCAGCAGGATGGTGGCGGTGGCCAACCGCTACGCCAACCTCGTCGACCCAGGCGCGAACCGCGAAGGACTGACGCCGGATCGGTCGATCATGCAGATCCTCGACGAGGCCGGCACGACGCTAGATCCACTGTTCGCGCGCCTCTTTGCCAAGGCGATGGGCGTCTTCCCCGTAGGCTGTCTGGTCAGACTGACCGACCAGACGGTCGGCGTCGTAGCGAGAGCCAGCAGCGACGTCATGAAGCCCGTCGTCAGACTCACCTACGATGCCAAAGGACTCGAGCTGGACGACCCGCACGAGGTCGACCTGGCGGACGAGGGGCTCGAGATACTAGAGGTAGTCGAGCCGGAAAGCTTGAACGTAGAGGTATCCGAGAAACTCTAGCCGAGAGCCGCCTAGGCGGGTGGCTGCGGATTGATCTTGTGCAGGACCAGCGCGATGAGCGCCAGTCTTCGGCCGCGATCCTGGCACGCCTCAACGAATCTTGCGATGGTCTGGCGCATCTCGGGAGTCGGCTTGTAGCGGATGAGGCCGCCTGCACACTGGAGAATGCGCCCATCACAGAGCGCATCGATCTCGGGTTCCAGTTCGTCGACTTTGCGGCCCAGCCGGGAGGCAAGCCCGTTCGCGTCGAGAACCGCCTCGGGGTTGCGGTGAAAGAATACCAGGATGTCCCACGTCAGTAGCGAGCGAACGTGGCGCTCCACGAATTGCATGACGGAGGGGCCGAGGACCCCCTCAAGGTCGTACACCGCACCGTCCTCTGTCAGGAATATTCGGCCGCTCTTTGCGGCCAACCACTGACCGCCGGAAGCGGCCGCCTCACCACCCTGCGCGAAGAAGACACGAAGCAGAACAAGTGTACCTTAACGCTCTGACCTGTCCAGGTGTTGCGGACGGGCGGCGGGAACAAGCCCGCGGGTGGCAGTGAGATGCTGTTCGTCGGTTGCAGGCCGCTGACTATCAGGCGCAGGAGCTTCGGCGGATGCCTCTAGCCCGAGGCGGCCTCTTCGAGAGCGCATATCCTCTGCATCCTGGCTGCAAGCAGGTACAGCACTCCCCCGATCACCATGGGAGCGATGAGTACGACGGCGTTGACGAGCCACACGCCCGACTCCCACTCCGCAAGCAAGCCCCAAACGACGATCCCGACCGAACCGACGATCAGGCCGGCGCCGGCGAGTCCCTCGTAGAACCATCCGATTGCGAGCGCCACAGCTGCGATGAGCAGCGGTATGGCTGCACTTCCCGCAGACTCCGCCAACGGTTTGCCTTGGTACGAATAGTCCGCACCGAACGCCGCCACGCCCCAGAACACGCCCCCGGCCGCAACGAAGAGGCGCGCAATGATGCGCTCCACGTTCATCCGCTCCGTGCTACACGTTCTTGCCAGAAGCTCCATGTCCAGTCTCCTTGTCTCGCCCCTCGACTTCTTGGCTGCGCCGCTCAAGGCGCGCACCCTGTTCGTCCTGTATTATTCCCCGTCTCTCATCCACTTCATGTCCGCGGTCCGGTTCCGAACCTCTCCACCAGTCGCCGCTCCTCATCGACCGAAAGCTGATTCAGCACCATCTCCATCGCCTCCACCATCACAGGTGGCCCGGCGGTCACGAAGAGCCGCGAGGCACTGTCGGGCACGCCGTTTCGAACGACGGCCGCGGAGATGAAGCCCGTCTCCCCACGCCAGTCCTCCCCGGCCTGCTCGAACACGTGCAACACGCGGATCCCGTACTCCTCGAGTCCCTCGAATTCGCTGCGAAACGGCACGCACGCGGGCGACCTGTTCCCGTACACGAGTACGGCGTCCAGCCCGTTCGATCGAGCGACCGCGTCCCTGATCATACTTCTGACCGGCGTGATTCCTATGCCGCCCACGAGGAAGACGACTTTCGGTGGAGGGTCGGGCAACAAGAAGTGTCCCATCGGCCCAGAGACGCGCACGCCCCCACCCGGCTGTAGCCCAGCGAGAGCACGCTTGAACGGAGACCCGCTCAGTCGAGTCGTGATCTCGATCGCCTCGTCGCCGGGAGCGGAGCAGTGCGAGAACGGCTTGGCCGATGGACCCTCCGACGGCTCGAGATGCAGCCTCAGATACTGCCCGGCTGCGAATGCGTATTCCTTCGGCCGAGAGAATGAGAAGAGGGCCACGTCGTCACATATGTCCTCGCGCCGAAGCAGCCGGACGCTGTGTGTTCCTGCCTTCACCAGTCCCTCCTCTCGCTTCTGGGAACATACCCAGCAAACGTCCACTCAGATTATGGCGATGGTTGCACTTACTGACACCCGAGTGAGAGCGCCCGAGTTCCTCGAGGGACTCGAGTGGGTGAACTCCGCCCAGCCACTGCAATTGGCGAGTCTTCGCGGTCGTTGCGTTCTTCTCGACTTCTGGACCTTCGGTTGAATCAACTGCATGCACGTGCTCCCGCGTGTCCGGGAGGTGGAGGATATCTTCCCGTCCGATCTCGTCGTGATCGGCGTGCATGCCGGGAAGTTTCGGGCAGAACGAGAAACGGCGCGGATCCGCCGGGCGTGCGACCGTCTCGGCGTCACGCATCCCGTAGTAAACGATCGTGCGTACCGCATCTGGCGCGCGTACGATGTCGGTGCTTGGCCAACGATCGCGCTCATCGACCCAGACGGCTACCCGTCGGAACGCAGTCGG
>JAOUET010000208.1 GCA_029858605.1 Coriobacteriia bacterium
GGCAATTCGATCTCGCCATCGGTGCAGATGTCGACGTCGATTGACGCACGCGTCTGGGCTGCTTCGCCCAGCTGCTGGAGCAGGTCCGGTAGGGCCGCTTCCTCCAAGGCAGCGGGGCGAAGCTCCAGAAGCAGTGTGCGCATCTCCGCAAGCGCGCCTCGCGTCAGGTTGCGCAGCTGCGCCAGGCGCTTCTGCCCCTCCTCGGGGTCGCGCTCCCACAACTGCGGGAGCACCTCTGCGATCATCCCCGCCGAGAACAGCGTTTGCGTCACCGCGTCGTGCAGGTCGCGTGCGAGACGGCTGCGTTCCGCCGAGGCTGCGCTCTCCTCTGCGGTCTCGCGCAGGCGCGCGTTCTCCAGCGCGAGCGCGAGGTGGTCCGCGAGATCCTCGGCCAATGCGATGTCCTCACGGGAGAACTCGCGCGGTTCGGGATAGAACATGGCGAGTGCGCCGAAGACCTCGTCGCCGATGATCATGGGTACAGCCAGGATCGAACGGAACTTCTCGAGCAACCGCCCAAGGCCGATTTGTTGCTCGACCGGAAGTTGCCGCGACGCCGTCTCCATCAGCGGTGCGACGTCCGGCATGACCATCGGCTTGCCCTGCACGAGAGTGCTGGCCACGTGACCGCCGCCCACGACGGGAATGGTCAGAGCAGCCACCGCCTCGCTGTCAAAGCCACGCTGGGTTTCCATGGAGACCACGCCGTCGGTGACTTGGATACGGTAGACGCTGATCGCATCGGTTCCGAGAAGCCGCCCGGCCTCCGAGATGATGAAGTCGGTGACCTCCTCCGTCGGGCAGCACGAATTGAGCGTGTCGAGGATGAAGTGGAGGCCGTCGGACACTTCCTGCCGACGCTCAATCTCTGCCGTACGCTCGCGAACGCGGTCTTCGAGTTCCTGTCGAGCGAGTACTCGGTCGGTGACGTTGGAGGCGATCTCGACCGCGCCAGTGACTTTGCCGTCTTCGTACAGAGGTGCGATCACCATGTCCCAATAGGTGACCGTGCCACGACTCTCCAGCGGAATAGGGTCGAAGCGCAGCGTCTCGCCCGCAAAGACGCGCTCGGCGGCAGGGAGGACCCAGTCCGCCGTGTTGGGGAAGAGGTCGAGGACGTGGGTGCCGGGCTTGACCTCGACGGGCTTCTCGCTTGCATATGTCGCGGCGAAGTCAGACCAGTTCGCGTTGCAGCGCACGAGCCGCATCTCGCGGTCGAACACGGCGAGACCCATCGGCATGCGTCCGAACATGGTGTCGAGCAGACTGTCATAGACCGCGCTCATCCGACCTCCTCGCCTCGCAGCGATCTCGCCCCGTCGCAAGCATCGAACTGCACGGCGTCAGACAAGATTAGCACCACGCGCCAACTCCGTGCGCGCTCTCGCAAGACGCCTGGCCGACGGCATCTTGGTCGGTCGGCACCTACCCATTCGTCTAGGTCGAAGACTGGCCGTTTCCATGATGGCACGGCGCGCTCGAGCGCCGATACTCGCTGCGTGAGGTTCGACAACGGTTCGACGAAAGGAGGAGGGCATCGTGGAAATCGTGATCGCCGATGGCAGGCCGGAGACCCGCTCCGCTTTGCAGCTCCTCCTTGCCGAAGAGCCAGACATGCGTGTCGTCGCCGAGGCACACGACGCGGACTCTCTTCTGGCCGCAGTTCGGGTGCACTTGCCGGACGTAGTGCTCGCCGATTGGGAGCTTCCCGATGCGCGACCGGTCGACGACCGTGACGGCTCACTGCCTGTCGAGGTCTCGCACGCAAGTCCCCGCACGCGGTTCATCGCGTTGAGCGTTCGGGTGGAGGCCCATCGCCTGGCGTTGGCTGCAGGTGCGGACGCATTCGTCAGCAAGTGTGAGTCGCCCAAGCGCCTGATCGGCGCGCTTAGGTCGACAAATGGAAAGGACTGAGAGGGATGGGGATCGTACGGAACGTGTTTCGGAGAAAGACCAGAGCTCTCCTGACCATCTTCGGCATCACGATCGGCGTTATCGCTCTGGTCGTGATGGGAGCGATGGCCGAGAAGCTCAACCTGCTCGTCGACGGTGGAGTCGAGTACTACGGCGACAAGGTCACCGTGGTTGACGACGGCGGCTCCAGCATGTTCGGCGGAGTCACGCCGACGAGCCGCGTGGCCGAGCTCGAGAGAGTCAACGGCGTTGCGCGTGCCTCGGCAAACATCGGCATGCTTATCGACCCCGAGGGCTCTGCGTTCAGCATGGGTACTCCGCCGATGATCGTCGCAGACGACGGCCGCACGGCGGGCTACGAAAGCTTCAAGATCGAGTACGACGAAGGACGAGCCCTTGAGCCCGGCGAGCGTGGCGTGGCCGTGGTAGGCAGCGACCTGGTGAAGAAGCTGGACGCCGAAATCGGCGGCACGATTGAGATTCGCGACCGCGAGTTCGAGGTCGTCGGCATCATGGCCAAGACCCTCACAGCACCTGACATGAGCGTCAGCGTGAGTATGGCCGACGCGCAGGAGATGTACGCCGAGGACCTGCCGACTGCCGTCCGCAACATGATAGACGTCACAACTCTGAGCACCGGCATCACCGTGTATCCGGAAGACGGCGTCAACCCCGAGGCGCTAGCCGCCACTATCAACGACCAGGTGGACGGCGTGAAGGCCTCCGGGCCCGAGGCGTTCAAGAAGCAAGTCGTAGACGCGATGCAGATCTTCAACTCGATCATCTTCGGCATCGCCACTATCTCGCTGCTCGTTGGCGGCCTGTCCGTCATCAACACGATGACCATGTCGGTGGCCGAGCGCACGCGTGAGATCGGCATCCGCAAGGCCATCGGCGCGAGCCGTACGGCGATCATGCGCCAGTTCGTCGCCGAGTCGGCCTTCATCGGGTTCGTCGGTGGCGCGGTCGGTCTGCTGCTCGGCTGGGTGATAGCCTTCGGCCTGAATGCCGCAGGCGAGGCCTCGAGCACGCATCTGTTCCTTGTCACGGCACGTCTCGCACTCGGGTCCATCGGCTTCGCGCTGTT
>JAOUET010000079.1 GCA_029858605.1 Coriobacteriia bacterium
GCTGTTGCTGGGAACGATCGCCGGCATATACCCCGCGTGGCACGCGGCACGTTTCAGCCCCGTTCGCGCACTTCGGTTCGAGTAGTACCCGCAGCACGCATTCACTGAGGAGAACGGTCATGTCGCTGGATCAGATCAGGACGCTGGCAGTCGTAGTGGACCGCCACCACTCCACGAGCGCACGGAGAGGTTCCATGCCGAACATTCCCGCGATGGGGCCGACTGGATTGAAGAGACACATTGTCAGGAGAAAGCACGGCGACGTCAGCGCCGTGGAGACAGGAGGAGACACCATGGCACCGGTCATCCAGATCGACGGAGTAGCCAAGAAGTACCGCCTAGGCAAGGACAATCACGTTCACGCTCTGCGCGGCACGAGCATCGAGATTCACAAGGGCGAGATGGTCGCCATCATGGGACCTTCGGGTTCGGGCAAGTCCACGCTCATGCACATCGTAGGCTGTCTCGACACACCGGACGGTGGCAGCGTCGTGCTGAACGGCCGCCGCGTGGATACCCTGCGCGATCGCGAGCTCACGCGTGTGCGCTCGGCAGAGATAGGCTTCATCTTCCAGGGGTTCAATCTGATTCCGACGCTGTCGGCCATCGACAACGTCGCCCTGGCCGGCGAGTACGCGGGCATGGCGCGGCGCGAGGCGGTAGCCCGTGCCGAGGAGCTGCTGGATCTCGTCGGACTCGCCGAGCGCAAGCGACACCTGCCGAGCGAACTCTCGGGCGGCCAGCAGCAGCGTGTAGCGATCGCGCGCTCGCTGATGAATCGTCCCGCGATCGTGCTCGGCGACGAGCCGACCGGCGACCTGGACACCTCCACCTCGGAGGAGATCATGGGCGTCATGAGAGAGGTCAACCTTGCAACCGGGACCACGTTCGTGCTGGTCACGCACAACCCTGAGGTGGCAGAGGCTTGCGATCGCACGATCCGCATGCGTGACGGAGCGGTCGAGGACGATGGCCTTGCAGGGCGGGTCGAAGAAGCATTCTCGGACGTCGGCGTGATCGACCCCGTCTTCGCAACCGGCTGTTGTGCCTAGTTGCACGAGAACTCCCATACCCCCCGCAAACAGCCGGGGCCGATATCGGCCCCGGCTGTTGACTGTTGCGCGGTGTGCCCGAGAACGAGCACCATATATAACAATATGCAACAGTGAACAAGACAGCCAGCTAGCCAGTAGAGCTGCGGCGTTTCGATGTGGTGGCTGGCGAGGACTCTCGCGAGTATGGGATCGCTATTCGTACCTGATAGCGTCCCCGGGCCGCATCTTGGCCGCCCGCCTGAGCGGGAAGAATATCACGATCACTGTGCCGAGCAGGGCGAACACGAGCGACCAGCCGATGTAGATCGGGTCATACCTGTCGGGCAACGTGAGTTTCATGGCGTTGGCCAAGGCTGTGACGATGACTTGAAACACCGCGTAGCCCAACGGGAGGCCGACGATCCAGCCCAGAAACGCCAGGAATAGGCCCTCGGACGAGAAGACGCGCCTGACATCCTTGGACTGCGCACCTATGCATCTCAGCATTCCGATCTCGGTGGTGCGGTCGAGGATGTTCATCACCAGGGTGCTCATGAGACCGACGAGGACTATCAGCACCACGATGAAGCTCACCATGAGGAACATTCCAGCAATCGTCTCGTTCTGGGCGACGTTCTGTTCTGCGGCCACGTAGTTGACCTCCGTGTCGGTCCGGTACCCGAGGCTTTCCATCTCCTCGGCGACCCTCAAGGACGCGGCATCGATCTCAGCGTGGTCTTTGGTGTCAGTGTGAAGGTAGAAACTGTTGACAGCGTTGCCCTTCTGCAGGACGTCCTGAACAGTCTCAAGCGGTATCTGGACGAACTGGCCGTTGTCGCCGAAGGCGGTGTCGATGCCGATGACCTCGAACTTGTGGGCACCTGTCGCCGTCATGAGCTCGATCTCTTCGCCGAGCTCGATATCCTCAAAGGTGGACAGAGCGTCGCCGACGACCGCCACGCGTTCCGCCGCTTCGGCCTCTTCCGGCGTCCACCAGCGCCCCTGACCGTTCTGCACTAGCGTGCCCTCGTTGTTCAGCGATCGCGTGTCTTGCACGTACCCGTAGACGGGCACGGTCCGGTCGTTGACCTCGGCAAAGGTGAAGATGGTCGGCTCGGCGAAGTCCACACCCTCGATGCCTTCGATGAGGGCAGCCTTGTCCGCAGTTATGGGATTGTCCGGATTCTCCTCGACGGACGTCCACATGTCCCATGTCCGAAGGTCGTACGCGCGGATCGTCACATCTATGATGCCGTCGCCGAGGTTGAGCATGGCGATGATGACTCCGACGGCGAAGGCTACCTGCAAGGCGGTAGAGGCACTTCGGCCCTTCCGGCGCAGCGCGTTGCGGACTCCCATCTGCACGACTCGAGGTAGACCACGAATGCCCATGAGACTGCGGTCCAAGAAGCTCTGGCCGTAGTCGGCCGAAATGCCGTGGCTCTCCAGGCCCTCGACTACCGAGACGCGCAGCGTTCTAAACAGCGCAGGCAGTGATGCCGCGACCACTACCCCCACGCCCACGAGGACGCTGATGCCGACCGTGGGCCAGTGCACGTCGAAGGACGGAGAGAACCCGAAGCCCTCTCTCGCGAACGTACTGCCGACCCAGTAGGCGACTCCGGCTCCGAGGACTGCGCCGATTCCGGACCCGAGAAACCCGAGTATCGCCGAAGTGGTCAGGAAGGAACGGAATACCTTTCCCCGGGTCGCGCCGATGGCCTTCATCATGGCGATCTCACGGGTCTGCTCTGAGACCATGGTGTTCATGGTGTTCGAGATGAGGAACAGGCTCACGAACAGAATCAAGAACGAGAGTATCGCGAAGAAGCTCATGAACTGAGAGAAGATCTCCCGGCCTTCCCAGTATCCTTCCTCCCGAACATCGGCCAGGTTGTCGAACGCGACGACCGAGGTGTTCGCCACGAGGTAGTCACGGATCACCTCTACGGTCTCGTCCATCGCCACCGGATCGGTGTCTTCGAGGGTGAAGGCCAGCTGTGTGAAGCCAGCACGACCGCTGATTCGCTGGACCGTACCCAGATCGGTGTAGAAGACCGCGGTTCCGCCCCTCGTGGCCCCGCCGTAGATGAAGTTCTTGCCGATTCCCGTGACCTGCAGGTTGTGGGTGCGTCCCGTAAGATCCTCCAGGACGACCTCGTCGTTCCCGGACACGGATATCACAGCGTTCGCAGCGTTGCCCTGGTCGGTCAGAACCTCCATGTACGAGGGCGCTTCGCCGGAGGTAATGCGGATCACGTCTACCGCTTGGTCGTCATAGTCGGGGACGCCGACCAGCACCGCATTCTCGCGCCTGTCGCCCATGTGGATCGTGACAGGCAGCATGGCCTTGGGCGACACCGCATCGACGTTGTCGAGATTCTCGAGTTGACCGAGCTGTTCGCCGGTGAGTGACACGTTCGTCACTTGCACCCCGATGTTGTGCATGTTCTCGGCCGCCAGCTCTGCCTCCACAGAGCGGTCTGCAAGCGGCATGATTGCGAACATTCCGATGCCCATGACGCCTAGCGCGACGGTAAGGACGGTGAATATGGTGCGAGCCTTGCGGCGGGTCAGGTCTTTCCAGGATTTCTTGAGCAGTGCCGACATGTTGGGTCTCCCTGGGCTACACGAGTTGTCCGTCGACCAGCTCCACTGTGACCCGGGCCTTGTCGGCAAGGGTCGGGCTGTGGGTCACGTAGATGACCGTAGTGCCCCGCGCGTTGAGTTCGTCGAACAGCTCGAACATGGCGGCTTCTGTCTTCGAATCGAGGTTGCCCGTGGGTTCGTCGCCAATGATCACCTTGGGCTCGTTCACGAGCGCTCGGGCGATTGCCACGCGCTGCTGCTGACCGCCGGAGAGCTCTGAAGGAAGGTTGTCTATCTTGTCACCGAGGCCAACCAGCTCGAGACGCTCGCGAGCGCGATCCTTTCGCTCGCCGACGGTCCCGCGTCTCAAGAAGTCCATGGGCAGCATGACGTTCTCGAGTGCGGTCAGAGTGGGGAAGAGCTGGAAGAACTGGAAGACGATGCCGACGTTGTCGCCTCGCCAAGCGGCCAGTTTGTCTTCCTTCATCTGATCGATGCGATCGCCGGCGATAGTCACGCTGCCGTCCGTAGGTCGATCGATTCCAGTGATCATGTTAAGCATCGTGGACTTGCCGGAACCCGAGGGTCCCACGATGGCAACGAGCTGACCCTCTTCGATGTCGAGGTCGATTCCCCTGAGGGCCTCGAATTCGAGTTTGCCTGTCTTGTAGGTCTTGTGCAGGCCTTGGAGTTGAATCAGCGACATCGAGACCCCTCCCGCTTCGCGAGTGAAGAACAGCCGGAAGACAGCAACGCATATGCCGAGTTCGTGCCGGAAGGTATTCCTAATCGACTGCAAACAGGACGTCTCTTCATCCAGATCAAGGCAGTCCCGCGCGGCGGGGCGCTGGGTCCCGCCGGACTAGTCCCGCAGACGAATCTATGGCCTTCGGCCGAACATACCGGCGACCACGCTTGCGAGGGCAGTAAGGGCCGAAGCGCCGATAGGCGCCATGAGCGCTCCGATAGGCAGCTGAGTCGGGTCAGAACCGGTTTCCCATTGGGGCAGGAACAGGCTCAGGGCCGCAGCGATCACCCAGATTAGGGCGACGGCTATGGCCAGTCCAGTCCAGATTGGCTTGCGGTCGACCGTGCCGCGGAGCTTGCTCATACCCCACAGATAGCCGACGGAGCCGATCAGTGCCCAAAGCCACGTGAGGAACGCCGGCAACGGGATGTGTTCTTGCTGGCTCCCGCTCACAAGGTCGGGAGAGAACACGCTGATTACCAGCACGCAGATCCAGATGACGACCAGTCCGACCGTCGTCCAAAGCATCCAGGATCCGTCGGCCGTGTCGACAGCTTGCGCCTCGTCATCTGCCATCGTGACCTCCACTGTTCGCGGGCTCGAGTGGAGGCGCGCCCTGACTGCACCTCCCTGCACAACGTCTGCGTCGCTTGTACCCAGTTTCCGCCGGAGGGGAACCGATGAGGAGCCGCCGCCCGGCAGTTGCGACCGGGAGTCGCATGCAGGCCGGGGATACAGTCGGGTAAACCACTACAGAAGGAGTGCTCGCCGAAACGAACGAGGTGCGCATGAACCCGAAGCGCTTTTCCTGGTGGAAGCTCGTGGCGGTGTGGGCGCTCTTCCTCGTGCTCCACTTCTCCTACGAGACGTTTCCGAACATGTTGTTCAAGCTCATCGGCGAGGAAGGTGAGACCACCTTCTTCCATATGAAGATGCTGTTCTTCGCCTACTTGCTGGTGTCCATCGTCGAGTTCGTCGCGCGCCGCAAGACCCTCGTCTCAACGAGCAGCTTCGCCTCGTCGCGTGCGCTGGTCTCAGTCGCGTATCCGTGGCTCACGATCACGATCTGGTTCTTTGCCGAGGCGGTAGGCCTCACGATGCACAACCTAGCTGTGGAGCTGGTCTACGCGAACTTGGCGACACTACTCGGCATCTACATGGCGCTGTTGATGGAGGAGTTCCTCGGCGGCCTCGATTTCCGTCCATCTGCGAAGGCGATGATCGCGCTGGTGTTCGCTTGCGCATTGCTGAGCTACACAGCGTTCTCTTTCACGACGCCCCAGCCCTTCTTCACCACGCCCCCGGGCTTCTAGCGCATTGCCTGGCGTATGCGTTCTGCCGACGTTCTGCCGAAGACGCGCGCGCGCGCGTTCGCGCGTCAAACACTAGGCAGAACGTGACAGGTTCGCACTTGGCGCAAAGCGTGCTACACTGAATCCAGGCGAGCCGAATGGGCTCGCAGGATTGCGATGTGACACACCGCATTCTGGCGGTGAATAGTCACATCGCTTTGTTTTGCCCCGTTGGGGCGAGAGGATGGATTTGCATGGCAGAAGGCAAGGTCAAGTGGTTCAACGCGGACAAGGGTTACGGTTTCATCGAGCGCGAGGATGGCGAAGATCTCTTCGTTCATTTCTCCGAGATCCAGAGTGAGGGCTTCAAGAGCCTCGACGAGGGTCAGGCCGTCTCCTTCACGGAAGCCACGGGCCAGAATGGCAAGCAGCAGGCGACGCAGGTGCGCGCTATCTAAGCGCACACTCACGTGATCGCACACGGACCGGACGACCCTCGGGGCGTCCGGTCTCGTGTTTCTTCTGGCCTCGGTTTGCCGGACAAGCGCGCGTACTCAGACTCTACCCGACTCGCACTTGCCTGCTCGGGGAACCAACGAAGAGGGGCTTTGAGCGGACGCGGACAAGCGCAGCGGTTGGTGCGGCGTTTTCCCCTACTCAAGCGCATGACATCCGCACTGGGAACGCAGGGGCAGGTATGTCGTCAGGTATCAGGCCGATAGCGTTGCACTACCTGTTCGACGTGAACTGCTACCTCGTGGAAACGGGCGACGGTCACGTTCTCATCGACACCGGCCTCTCGCGTCGGCGACCCGTGCTCGAAGCCGAACTCGAAGGCGCAGGCTGCGGCCGCGGCAGTCTTTCACTGATAGTCCTCACGCATGCGCACACCGACCACGCGGGCAACTGCGCGTACCTTCGCGAGAAGTTCGGCAGCAGAATAGCCATGCACCGTGGCGACTTGGGCAAGGTGGAGCGCGGCGAAATGTTCTGGAAGCCGAAGGGCGAAGGGTCCCTCGGCACGACGCTAGCGAAGCTCGCCGCATCGCTCATCGGGATGGGCAAGTTCGACGCATTCGAACCGGACGTGCTCCTTGAGGACGGGCAGGATCTCTCAGACTACGGCTTGGACGCGCGGGCGCTCCACTTCCCCGGCCACTCTCCGGGTTCGGCAGGCATTCTGACCTCAGCGGGCGATCTGTTCTGCGGCGACTTGCTCACGAACACGAGGAAGCCCGAGCGCAATTCGCTCGTCGACGACGCCGAGGAGATGGACGCCAGCATCGAGAAGCTGAGAACCCTTGGCATACGCACGGTGTACCCCGGTCACGGTGCTCCTTTCCCAATCGAGCTCTTGATGGGGGAGCCTGGGGCCGCCCGCTAGGAGACAGATCGAGCCGACGCATGCCGTCGGCGGCGATTCGAGGGTCGAGCGGCAGGCAGGGGGTGGGGCTGGGTATGATGAAGCTAAGCCTGGGTGGTGGCTGCGGTTTGGCGCAACAGGCCCAGAGGTCCCAAGCGGCGGCTGTGGTTGGCAGGGGCCTCGACTCTAGACATGAAGCCCCGGCGCGGTCGCCGGGGCTTCGCTTCGTCGAACTCCGGTTCGAGTCGCGAGCCACAAAGGGCCAGAGGTGCATGCCGACAAGTGGTAGTCTGAGTCCCGACAGCGAGGGAATAGTCCGGTCAAAGGACGCATCGGGCCTTGTGAGGTGATCGAGATGTCGGCTGACTCCAGGGCGATGACTCCTCAGGTTTCTGGAGAGAAGAACCGTGTCTTCGCCCTCCCTCGAACGCGCATCGCGTGGACTGCCATTCTGCTCTCAGCCTTCGCGCTCGGCTGGGGGCTCTTGTCGCCGGACGTCGTCCGTATCCCGATTCCAGGCAGCGGTTTCTTCCTTTCTGGGATTGCGGCAATAGCTGCGCTGACAACAGGGATCGTCGCAATCACCAAGCACGGCGAGCGCTCTCTGTTGCTATGGGTCGTCGTGACAACGTCTGGCCTCTACTCCGTGCTGGCCGTCGCCTTCCTTGCGCTTGAGCTGTTCGTCGGTCACGACTAGCGCTGCATCGGTCTGGCGGCTGTGGCTCTGCAGAATCGTTTCGGTTCCCGTGGGTGCGCTGGCAACAGGTGTCGTCTATTGGGCGTTGAGGCGCAGGAGGCAAAGATGGATCAGGCAATGCTCTTCGCAGCAGCGGGCCTCACGGCTCTGTGGGGTGTCGCACATCTCTTCGCCACCAGAGGGGTGGTCGCGGGTTTCGGCGAGATCACGGGGGACAACCGACGCGTTATCACGATGGAGTGGATCGTCGAGGGCGTCGCACTCATCTCGATCGGGACTCTGGTTGCTGTCGTGACTGTGGTTGACGCCGCATCCGAGCTTTCCTCGGCGGTCTTCGCGGTTGCCATCGGAACCCTGGTGGCGCTTGCCGTCGTGTCGCTGTTC
>JAOUET010000231.1 GCA_029858605.1 Coriobacteriia bacterium
ACCTACCGAGGAGGACACCTGGCCACTCTCTCCGTTCCCGCGGCAGAAGGCGTCCCAGCCGCATACCCGATCGACGTCGCCTCGCTGTCCGACGGCAACCTTGCCGTGGTCGATACTGCTTCGAACCGCGTCGTCGTGCTCGACCCCGAAGATCCATTCGCTGACGTTCGAGTCCTCGGTGGAGAAGAGGATGCTCCCAAGCAGCCGACCGCGGTGACCGCGACGAACGGCTCGCTGTTCGTGGCGGACGCGGGTGACAAGCTCATCAAGGAATACCGAGAAGACGGCACCTTCGTCCGTTCCTTCGGCAAGCGCCTCGATCCGCGATTGACCTTCGTGGGCGGACTCCATGCGAACGAGGGGATGCTGTACGTGTCGGACTCGAATGCGAGCAGGGTCCTCGTGCTCGATCTCGAGACCGGTCGGCTGAAGACGACTGTGCAAGAGCGGCTCGGCCTGCCGAGAGGCGTGACAACGGATGATGCGGGCAGGGTCTACGTCGCTGAGGAATTCGACGCGCAGGTCGCCGTCTTCGACCCGACGGGCTTCACGCTGATGGACGTGGTCGGGGACATCAGGACGGAGGGGCTCGAGGCCGGGGGCGCGCTGTCGATTCCCGACGACGCGTTCTGGGATTCTGGCGGTCAGCATCTCTACGTTACCGACTCTGCCCAAGGGCGTGTGAAGGTCTACAACGTGAGACGCGAGCCGTGAGGCGGCGCAGCGTCGCATACGCGCTAGCTGCGCTCGTGTTGGTGTCTGCGACCGCTATCGTCGTGTGGTTGTCCGTTCTTCGGCAGGAGCCGCTCGCGCCGCAGGCACAGGTCGTGCAGGACCTCCTTCAACTGCGCAAGGAGCGCTCCCAGGACGCTTCGGCCTACGCGCAGTATCTTCAGAGCGATGAACTGGCCGTGCAGCTGGCCGAGAGCGCTCGCATCGAATCGCAGGATGCGACCGGGCCACCCGTCCCGGACTGGGAGACGCCCTACGTGTCCGAGGAAGCGCCGGCGAGTGCCGACGTCGTCGTGGTGTGGGTCGAACCGGGATCCTACCCCGACTGGCCGCGGGCGACCGTGTTCGTGACCGTGCTGGTGGATGGTACTTGGGTCATCTCCGACGCCGAAGCCATCGAGGGTACGCAGACGGTTCCTCCGAAGCCCTAGGTTCGTCCCGGAGGCACAACTCTTCGTTATTCCGTGCACAAGGATATGAATCATCGCACCTAGGGCCTATAATCGGCCTATCGGGTCGCATTGCACGCGAACAGGGGAGTCGCCTCGCGACACATTGGAGGAGACGTGTCATCCGAGAAGACCAGCGTACCCGAGGCCTCCGTCTATCGTCTGTCCCTGTATCACTGCTATCTGGGAGACCTCATCCGCAAGGGAGTCATCGGACGTATCACCTCCCGTCAACTTGCCGAGGAGTTGGACATAAGGGAGGAGACCGTCAGGCGGGACATGTCTTTCATGGGTGGCGGAGGGCGTCCTGGCGCCGGGTACGAGATGTCAAGCCTCTTCGCCGCGCTTACAGAGTTCCTCGGCCTGTCTGACGATTATCCCGTCGCCGAAGTAGGCACAGCACAGATGCTGGCGGCGCTGAAAGTCGTGTTTCCGCCGTACAGCTATGGTGTCAAGCCCATTGCGTACTACTCCGAGCTACCCGAGGACGTCGGGAAGTCGATCGACAACGTGCGCATCCGGCACATCACGGAGATACTGAGCCGGGAGGAGAGTCTCAGCGTCGACGTGGCTCTCGTGGCTTGCTCGCCCGGCTGGGCGCAGGTGACCGTCGATCTTCTCGGGCAAGCGGGTGTCCGCGGTGTTCTGCTGCTGACGCCGGTGACCAAACTGAACAGCCCCGAAGGTATGGAGATCACGTACATGAGGATGCCGTGCGACATCAAGGCGCTGGCACATCGATGTGGTGTGGTCGTCGGGGCGTAGAGCGCTGTCGGGGAGGGGGTACGGCAGAACGCGCCGTTCGTTCGTGGCCAAACGAGGATTCGGGCGGCGATTCTCGGCGCGGTCGGGCAGGTCAAGCGGGGAGAACGTCGAAGAACGAAGCATGACCACCGACGTGTGGTTCTGGCGTGCGGCATGCCGGTGTCGATTCGTCCCGCGCCTGGTGCGGGACAGCGCCGCCTAGCGATTGAGGGGTGCCTGGTTCATGGCGAGGGTCGACCTCGTACTTCTACACGCGCCGAGCGTCTACGACTTCCGGACGACCTCGATCATGTACGGGCCGGTGTCGGACGTCGTGCCTTCCACGCCCATCTTCGAGATGTATCCGCTCGGGTTCACCACTATGGCCGAGTACATGGAGCGGCACGGGCTCAAGGTGCGCATCGTCAACCTCGCAGTTCTCATGCTCAACCGCGAGAACTTCGACGTCGAGGCGACTATCCGCGAGATGGATCCTGTCGCATTCGGAATCGACCTGCACTGGTTGCCCCACGCCCATGGGTCGGTCGAGGTCGCGAAGATCTGCAAGAAATACCACCCCGACACCCCGGTCATCTTCGGCGGTCTTTCGGCATCGTACTTCCACGAAGAACTGGCGTCGTACCCCTGCGTTGACTACGTGCTGCGTGGCGACTCGACCGAGGAGCCGGTCACTCGGCTCATGTTCGCGTTGAAGGGCAAGGGACGCGTCGA